>JASFGM010000078.1:0-8636 GCA_050123755.1 Desulfobacterales bacterium | reverse complement strand
TATACACAGATCTGGCCGGATAACGTTCTTTTTTGGCGCGCTCTGAATAATGATCCGTCCAGCGCTGCTGTTTTTTTGAACCAACGCGCTTCATTGTTCCGGGTTTCGGGTTGCGAGTTGCGTGTTACGGGTTGATTGTTCGAAAAAAACAGTTTTTAAATCTGCTACTTTAAAGAATCTAACCGCCACTCTTTTAAATAGATAACTAAAATTTTTTCTCTGTGCACTCTGTGTTCCCTGCCCGCCATCGCGAGTCGCTCAGGCGAGGCGGGCGGGTCTGTGGTAAAAAACTAAAGTCAAAAAAGCATCTCAACCGCTTCGGGCACGGTTTTTATTCCCGCGATTTCAATCCCGGCAATATCGGGAATGCGCTTTAAGTTGCTGTCCGGCACCAGGCAGCGTTTAAATCCCATTTTTTTAGCCTCGGCAACCCGCTTATCAACCTGGCCGACGGCCCTGACTTCGCCGGTAAGGCCGACCTCGCCAATCACGACGGTGCCGTCGGAGACGGGCTTGTCTAAAAAGCTGGAAGCAATTGCCGAAACGATGGCCAGATCTACCGCCGGTTCGATCACCTTTACCCCGCCGGCCACATTCATAAAAATATCATAGCCCATCAGATGCATCCCGAGTTGTTTCTCCATAACCGCCGCCAACAACGCCACCCGATTGGAATCCAATCCCAGTATGGTTCGCCGGGGCGTGCCAAAGCTGGTGCTGCTGGCCAGGGCCTGAAGCTCAACCAGAATCGGACGAGTGCCTTCCATGCTGGCGGTAACAGCGGATCCTGCTGCATTCGCAGGCCGTTCGGATAAAAAAACCGCGGATGGGTTGGCCACCTCATCCAGACCTTGATCTTTCATTTCGAAGACCCCGATTTCGTTGGTCGAGCCAAACCTGTTTTTAACCGCACGCAGAATTCGAAAGATGTGGTTGCGGTCGCCTTCAAAATACAAAACCGTATCAACCATATGCTCTAAAAGCTTGGGTCCTGCAATAGCGCCGTCTTTGGTTACATGACCGACCAGCAAGGTTGGTATACCGGTCTTTTTGGCCATCAGCATCAGCCGGACCGTGGATTCTCTTACCTGGCTGACACTTCCGGGGGCTGAGGTCAGTTCGGCGTTGTACATGGTTTGAATCGAATCAATCACCAGAACCCGCGGCTGAACCGATTGGATCATTGCCAGAATCGGTTCAATTTCGACTTCGGAGACCACCATGAGTTCGGAAGAAATGGTATCCAGCCGTTGGCTCCGCAACCGAATCTGGCGGTTGGATTCTTCCCCGGATATATACAGAACTTTATGGCCCTGATTCGCAAGTCCATAAAGGACCTGCAGCATCAGGGTCGATTTGCCGATTCCGGGATCGCCACCGATCAACACCAGGGTCCCGGGCACCAGGCCGCCGCCGAGGACCCTGTCAAATTCCCGGATATCGGTTAAGAGGCGATTTTCCTTTTCGAGCTCAATGGAATCGATGGCGACGGGCGCGGTTTGCGGTTTTGTCAACGCGCGGCCTGCATTTAGAAAAGAGCCGGCCGCTGCTCTTTCTTCCACAATGGAGTCCCAAGTGCCGCAATCCGGGCACCTGCCCATCCATTTGGGAGTTTGGTACCCGCAGGTTTGACAGCAATAGATGGTTTTGGCGCTTTTTTTCACGATAGAAATAACCCGATAAATGTGTTATTATTCAATAAAAAGTCTAGAACCTATCTCAAAAAGGTGGCTTAGGGTTCAGGGCAAGGCGCAAAACGATTTGAAAGCGGAGCATACACGCTAGTATGTGAGCATTTTAAATCGGTTTGCAACGCCGCCATGGGCACTTAGACGCCTTTTTGAGATAGGTTCTAAATAACATGGGATATTGATGCAATCAAGCGGGTTCTACCCAGCTCAACATACGCGATTTTTTGTGATCCGAGACCTCACCGGGAGTATGCACATGCGACATTGCAATAAACGAGAAACGAAAGGGATTATTTTCGCAATCAGCCTGCTGGTCGTCGGGTTTTTAGTTCTGGCCGAATCCCGGGCAGCAATAAAAGCCGATAAGGAGGCATTTTCAGCAGTTAAAAAACGGTTGATCACCGACGGTTTTGATCCGAAAAAAATAAATCGATTGTACAGCCGGCCCCAGGTATTTTTCGAAGCGGATGGGGTAACGATTCTTTTTACCTACAAAGAGGCCAGGGTGAATTATGGTCAGTTTACAAATGATTGGTCCATCCGCAAGGCCAAACAGTATATGCAAAACTATAAAGAAGACCTGATGCGCACGGAAAAGACCTTCGGCGTGGATCGGAAAATAATCACCGCAATCATGTTGGTCGAAACCGGCCTGGGTGCTTCGGTGGGTACACGATCGGCATTAAATACGCTTTCCACCCTGGCAGCCTTGATGGATCCGGTCGTGCGCGAGCGATTCTGGGATCTGATTCCGAATTCAAAAAAAATTTCAAGAAAAAATTTTGAAAAGAAGGCCGCCGCCAGATCAAAGTGGGCTTATAAAGAACTTAAAGCCTTTTTAAAATATGCAAGCCGGGAAGGATTTGATCCGGCATCAATTCCCGGCTCCTTTGCCGGGGCGGTGGGTGTTGCCCAATTTATGCCCACTAGCATTCTGGCTTACGGCAAAGATGGCAACAACGATGGAACGGTTGATATGCTCAATCACGCCGACTCCATGGCCAGTATTGCCAATTTTCTCAAAAGCCATGGATGGCGTCCGGGGCAGAGCCGCAAAAAAACCGAAAAAATTATTTTTCACTACAACCACAGCACCTACTACGTAAACACCATCTTAAAAATCTCCCGGCGCTTGAAAAGTTGATACCTCACATTAATTTTCATGAGGAGCCCTTTGGTATCATAAAATTAGACGCTTCATCCCGCAAAGCGGGGCAAAATTAAGGTAATATGACTCTGAAGATGATCGGCATATTCCTGGCGCTATGCATTCCGTTTTTCATCGCCACCGTTTGGGCCATCGTTGATGTGGCTCAAAAGGATTTCGGCACCAACGGCAAAAAAGCGTTGTGGTGGGTGATTGCATCGGTGCCCTTTGTCGGTTTCATTGTGTATTTGATCTTCGGGTTCCGCAAAGGTAAAAAACTCAACTAGAACCTATCTCAAAAATCGCAGATCATGCCCGAGGGCAAGGCGCAAGTCGACGCAAAAGCGCAGCATACATTTAAGTATGTGAGCATTTTAAGGAGGTTTGCAACGCCGCCATTGGGTATTAGATGCATTTTTGAGATAGGTTTTAACAACGGATCACCATTAACGGACAACTAACAATTTGATTGTCCTCTATATTATGAATTGACAATTATTTAATTTCTAATATAGTTAGGCCACCCTAAATGTGATAATGGTCCCATCGTCTAGTGGTTAGGACGCCGGCCTCTCACGCCGGTAACGCGGGTTCGAATCCCGCTGGGATCACCAGATTAAAACACAGCGCCTCTGAAATGAGGCGCTTTTTTTGACAGTATTTAGGATGTCCCGCATCACATGCGGGATAACGCGGGTTCGAATCCCCCTGGGATCACCACAAAAAAATCAAGGGGTATCATTTATGATAACCCCTTTTTCTGTTTAAAAAATTGATTTTCCCCACAGCATCCCCCAAAAACTGTCCAGAAAAATTCAGATTTGATAGTACAACCTTAATTTTTTTGAACTCATTTTTTTGCGGGAATGATGAACAAATCCATTTAAAATGAGAATTGGCGACTTAGGCACGGAATGTAAACTTTGTCCAAGCACATCGCATGCACAATATATAGCGGCTGCTCAAAAAATTTGAGAATTGTAGATTTATAGTGGTTGTCAAAAAAACGTTCCGGTATTCGAACGTTTTTTTCTACAACCACTTATGCCGCACTTCCTTATTTCGGAACATTATTATGGGAAACGGTATAATCATACAATCTTTATTTTTAGCATTCCTCTGAAATTGTTCAAATCTTCAAATCCACAATAGAATGCCCTTTTGATATTTGCGATCGTAGCCTTCTTTAAAGATCAAATGCCAATTTAGGTAGGAATTGTGAGAAAATTGGTTACAAGCCATCTCAAAATAAACGAAGTAGTATAATTGCACAACCGAGCTGCAACAAACCAAGGAAGTTTTCAGCATGGTATTCGTAGCGAACAACCAAACGTCTGAAGTTTTGAAGCCAGGCAAACAGGCGTTCGACTTTCCATCGGCGCTTATAGCGGCGAAGCTTCCTTCCGTCTTGGGTGCATTGTTTACGCCGGTTTTCTCGATGCGGGGCAATCACTTCTATGCCACGTTCGTCCATAAGCAGCTCATCAAGGCCATCGCTGTCATATGCCTTATCGCCAATAAGGCGATCGGGGGCATATTGGGTAAAACCGCTGTCGATGGTCGCCTCCACCAGCTTTACCTCATGGGGCGAAGCGCTGTCAATGTGAGCGGAGACAGGAAAACCAGCAGCGTCTGCGATGGCCATGATCTTGGTGCCTTTGCCGCGCTTTGTCTTGCCGACAGCAAGACCCCTTTTTTTGCCGGAACAAAGGTTCCGTCTATGAAGGCTTCACGAATATCGATTCCGCCGCGTTCGTACAGATCCTCTGCCAGCTGCTGGGTGATGCGTTTGAAAACTCCCAATTTGACCCATTGCTGGAAGCGCCTGTGGCAGGTCTGGTACGGCGGATACCGTGCTGGCAAATCCTTCCAGGGAGCACCGGTTCGCAATATCCATAATATCCCATTTAAAACCGTGCGCGGATCGCGCTCCTTGCGGCCTCGCGGATCTTTGCGCTGTTTTACCGAAAATATTATGGGCTCTATCCGATTCCATTGTTGGTTTGTCAGTTCTATCCTGATTATATTGCATATTCAGGATGTTATGTCTAGATTTATTTTCAATCTTTTCAGATAGTTATAATAGCGGCGGTTTTTTATTTTATTTCAAATGGTTACGACTTTACCACATACCCCTTGAATGGGTAGATTTTTTTTGAGATGGCTTCTAAGCAACAATTTCGTAACTACATAAAGGAACCTACAAAAACTATAAATAGCTAAAAATATAGTAGGTTTGATTTGCTAATCATAAGTCGGCCATGTGAAAATGGCTCGGATTGGCATATATGAAATGGTGATCTGTATTTTTTGCAGCTTGATATGTACAGCCGAAGGGTGATATCTTTTGTTTTAAAGGGACGTTTTTTGTGTATAATTTCCATATGCATAACGACTTTTACCGAGCAGCCCAAGTAGCGCTTCTGTCGCAGTATGGTATAGGAAAAAGGGAGAGAAAAACTGGAAGGAAGCGCTTCCCATGCTACGCATCCAGAAAGAAGAAAGCATTGCTATCTGCCATTATAGCAGGATCGACTATATCACCCCGGATTTGTTTGCTGGGAGTATTTTTGACCTGGAACCCGACACCAAGTATGAGTGCAAATTCGAAATGTCAGACCCTGATGGTGTCATCGGAGAGGCAGAAAAGAGGGCGTTGGTGCAGACTCGACCGGAACCGATGCCCTTCGAGAAGGGGTCCGTATTACATGTTTACCCGAGAGAATATAAGGGTGCCAAAATGGAGCCCTTTTTTAACAACCTCATGCACGCATATTATACCGGCTATTGTACAGCGGACTGGTGGAACTTCTCACCACCGCGAGTTCAGCCCGGAGATACCATATTGATGCACGCCGGTGTTTATCAGGAGGACTGGAATTTTTAAGGGGCGGATGCCTGGGACGAAGGTATAAGGGTACCATTTCAAGGCAGCTATTATTTAACCGCAAAAGGCACGCCGGACAAACCCATCGCCATCAAATCCGCCGGGGACGGAGAGGTGATTTTCGATGGAAACGGCAATTTTAACCTATTCAATCTTCTCGTAGCCGACTATCACTACTTCGAGAGCATAACTTTCCGCAACTCCTACGTGGCCCTACTTGCCGGCAACAAAAACATTGCGGGAAAGGTGGGACTGACCGCCGAACGATGCCGCTTTACGGATGTGGACAAGGGCTTCCACACTGACTGGTCCGGTTCGAAAAACTTTTACATTGCAGACAACACCTTTATCGGCAGACATGATCCGGAATCCCTGCACGGCTGGAGAAAAGATCCTATTCCGGACTATGTCGAACCGCCGCATTATCCTTTCGAAAAATGCCTTTCCGAGTATGCCATCAAGATTGCCGGCTCAGGGCATGTTATTTGCCATAACTACGTGGCCAATTTTCATGATGGTATCGACCATGCCACATACGGCGTACCCGACGGGTACCCTCCATATTCCCATCCGGATGAATACCCGCTGGAAGAAGTGCTGGAACAGGACCGTCTTTTCGCCTCAATAGACATATACAATAATCTCATTATTAACATGCACGACAATTTTATTGAAGCTGATGGCGCAATGTACAACCCTAATTGATCGAAAAGTTTACCTTAATTTTTGCTAAATTCAGCATCAATCATGGCTTCACCAATAAATGGATCAATATTTATATCTCGCCTATAAGTGAGATATAACAGTTCAGGCTGCTTTCTTTTGAACCATGATTGAAAGGGGTTGAAACGCATTTTTCTTCGATTCATGGCTCGTTTAGGGTAATATATTTAATAAAAATAATTAATTTGATTTATTTCAAATATAATGCCAGAAATATAAAGCCGAAATTTGATGTTTTTCTAATCTAGAGTTCTATTCGATCTGATGCTGACGTTATTTTGCCCAAGCTATAAATAATGCTCCAGACAAAAGCGCGAAATCAACTGTTAGAAGCTGACTATATAGAATAGAAACACCTTCAAAACAGATATTAACAATAAATCCGTTAATCGCAAACTGTCAAACTGTTTCAAAGCCCAAATATTGCCGTAAAATAAAGAACCGAGGTAGGTCTAACCTTTTGAACAAAGGTTATGTTTTAACGGTTTTGGCTTCTGCTCAATAAGTAAATTACGCGAATTGAAAGATTTCGAAGAAGTTCGCCGTATTCAGTTAATGCTTCTTTGCCGTGAAAGATGGAGAGGGGCTTCATCTTTATATTGCATAACGAATCAATGTTTCCAATCGAAAGGAGCGTAAAATGAAAAAAACAGCTTTTTATTCAGTGGTCGTTTTGGCAATCATTTTTGGTTTGGCGTGTATAACCCCGATGGCAGCGGCAAAGACATATACCATCACCTATTCTACCTGGCGAGGACCTAATGATGCTACTTCCGCTGGCTGGGTCACTCCTATGGGAAAGGAAATTGAGAAACGATCCAACGGCCGGATCAAATTTAAGGTGTATTGGGCCAGCGCCCTCGGAGGACCGAGAGACCATTTTACAATTGTCAAGGATGGGTTGGCCGATATGGCCGATTTTGCAGGATCATGGGCGCCCGGTAAATTTAACTTATCTGAAGTTGCCAATTTGCCCAGTACCGCAAACGACGCCCGAAACGTCGTTAAATCCATGAATATATTGAGGAAGAAGGGTTTGTTTGACAAGGAATGGGTAGAAGTGGAACTCTTGGCATTTTGCGGCATAAATCCTTATGACATGCTATTTAGAAAAGTACAACCCATGTCGGTGGCTGAGCTGAAGGGTTTAAAAGTCAGGACACCCGGGGGCTTTATCTCGGATTATCTCAAAGCATTAGGGATGATACCGGTCAGTGTCTTGCCGTCTGATGCCTATATGGCTTGGCAAACCGGTGTTGTAGATGCATGGGTCCACCCTCCGGGGTCCATGAGAACCTATAAATTTTTTGAATTGCCCACCAAATCCCTGCTGGACTGTAATCTCCAGGTTTTCGGAAACGCCGCCGTGATTATGAACAAAAAGAAATTCAACTCACTTCCGCCTGATTTGCAGCAAATATGTCGAGATGTTGCGAATGAATATGCAACTGTACAGACAGATGTTTCCTATGCAGACAGTGACAAGGCCGTAGCAGAATGTAAAAAATTAGGTATTCCGGTATACCGCATGCCTGAAGCAGAGATGAATAAAATTAAGGCCTTGGGGAAACCGATGTGGGATAAATATGTCAACGATCTGGAAGCCAAAGGATTACCTGCAAAAGAGGTCGCAACCGAGTTTGCAAAGGCTTTAAGATCCTTTGGCGAAAATCCACCCTACAAATAGCTAAAAAAGCTAAAACTCGAGCAGGTCCTTGCAAAAAATGAGGTTTTGTTCGAACTTTGGCCGGGAACCATAGCTCATATCTCTGTCACAGCTGAGAAATGTTGTCAGAATGTTGGCCTCCGGTCTGTCGCAACGGAGGCCGCCACCTTTTCTCTAGGTAAACAACATATGCATGTCTAATACCGGCCAACGTCAAGGGAATCGTTTTATTAAACTGCTACAGGGTTGAATCAACCATGAAATATTTTGAATCGATAAGAACAGTCGTCGCGAAGTTTAATTACGTGCTCGCCCTTATTGGCGGTCTGGTGGTTGTCGCCACCATGTTTATGATGACGGCCGATGTAACGGCAAGAGCCTTTAAATTGCCCTTGCAAGGCGCCGTGGAACTGGCCGAAGTTTTTATGGGCCTGCTGGTTTTTTTTGGATGGGCCTACACCCAGCAACAAAAGCGGCATATTGCTATCGACATACTCTATGTTAACTTTTCAGTTCGGGTCC
>JASFGM010000077.1:0-8684 GCA_050123755.1 Desulfobacterales bacterium | reverse complement strand
AGGGACTAAGGGGGGGACTACCTTAAAATGGGATCCGCATTGACTTCTCCGGCCGCTGCCTCGGTATTCGGTATTCCGACAGCCGTTTTTGCCATCCTGATACCGATTGTCGGTACGGCCCTGTTTACCTACATTATCATCCGCAGGTTGACACCCCTTGTTAGAGCCGCCCCAGACGAGCGCTTTTGCTGCATTCCGCAACGCATGGGTTTGGTTCTAAAAATTTGGTTGGCCCAGTGGCGTCAGCCCCGCTACCTGCTGGCCGGAATTTTACATATTCTTGTTTTTGCGGGCTTTATTATTCTGGGCGCACGCTCAACCCAACTGATCATACTGGGTTTTTCCGAAAATTTTGTTTTGCCCGGATTCAGCGGTATTTTCGGACAGATTTACAGCGTGTTAAAAGATTATGCCGCCACTTGGGTTTTATTTGCCTGTGTCATCGCCGCTATCCGCAGGGGAATTTTTAAACCCGCACGCTATGCGGTGCCTTCCCGCTACGGAAAAGATCATACCGCTGAGGCCGTATTTGTCCTCGGCCTGATATCAACCCTGATGATCTCGGAAAGCTTGTTTGAAGCCAGTCTGGTCGCGGCTCAAACCCAAAAAGGTTTTCATGCTGAGTTTCCGGCCCCGCTGAGCCTTGCCTGGTTTTTCAGCCATATGCTAAGCGGTTCATCTCTGGCGACTTTGCAGAATACGCATCTGATCACCTATTTCATCCATGATTTAACCTTTTTCTTTTTTCTGTGCTTTTTGCCGCTGGGCAAGCACTTCCATGTGATTACCTCCATTTTTAACGTATTTTTCATGCGGATTGAAAAGGGTAATGTGAAGCCCGTGCGCTACGGCATTTCAGATGAACAGCTTGATGATCTCGATTCATTTGGCGTCAAAGTCTTTGAGGATTTTACCTGGAAGCATATCCTTGATTTTTATACCTGTGCGGATTGCGGACGCTGTTCAGACAGGTGTCCCGCCAATGCGGTGGGACGACCCCTGTCGCCCCGATTCGTATCCATTAAGGGGCGCGATTATGCCTTTGAACACTATCCCTTGATCGGCAGCAACAGCGCAGCGGCCAAAGCATTGATCGGGGATATTTATGACGAGGATGAAATCTGGTCATGCACGACCTGCGGTGCCTGCGAACAGGAATGCCCCTTGGGGATTGAATACATCGATAAGATAGTGGATTTACGTCGCGGAATGGTCGATGAAGGCATGGTGCCCCAATCCCTGCAAAAGCCTTTGGGCGCGCTTGAAAAACGCGGCAACCCCTGGGGTAAGATGGAGCGCAAACGCGCGGATTGGACCAAGGATCTTCCTGAAGGCTGCACTGCCAAGATTCTTGAAAAGGGCGCTGCAGCGGATGCGCTTTATTTCGTCGACAGTATTTCCTCATATGATGATCGCATGCAGGAAATTGCCCGTGCCACTGCCCATATCCTCAATGTTGCCGGAATTGATTTCGGCATACTCGGCAAAGCCGAAAAAGACAGCGGTCATGAAGCCAGGCGATTCGGTGAGGAGATGCTTTATCAGGATTTAAGGGATCAAAATACGGATGCCATCCTGAATTGCGGAGCTCAAACCATCATCACCGCCGACCCCCACGCCTTCAATGCCTTAACAAAAGACTATGCCGATCTTCCGCCGGTGGAACATATCAGCCAAACGATTGCCCGCAATGTTAAATCCGGCAAGATTCGGCTCAAACCGGTCGAAGATGCATCTAAAACATATGTCTATCATGATGCCTGTTATCTGGGGCGACACAATAATTTATACGATGACCCCCGCCGGGCGATCGATTCAATTCCGGGAATCAAGCGGGTTGAAATGACGGCCGACTGCCGCGACCGTTCTTTTTGCTGCGGCGGAGGCGGTCTGATGTTGTTTTATGAGCCTCAAGAAGACCAGCGCATGGGCGTGCTGCGGGTGGAGATGGCCAAAAAAGCGGGGGCCAATGTCATTGTGACCGCCTGCCCCTTTTGTCTGGCGAACATTGAAGATGCCATCAAAGTCAGCGGCCTGGAAGGACAGATGGAAGCACTAGATCTATGTGAACTGATTGTAAGGCATTTGATTTTTGAGTAAATAATGTTTTGAGTATTTGTACATTCGAATTTCGGATTTGTTTCGGCCAATTTTATTAAATCAGGCGTTATTCGGCTTTCGTATTTTTTCCGTTAAGAGATAATCAGATATAAATTTACGGCTTAAATATTTCACGATTAGGAGGGAAAATGGAAATATTAGTGTGTGTGAAACGGGTTCCGGACACCGCAGAAAATGAGATCGAGGTCGATAGCGCTGGCGGCGACATCGAACGGGATGATCTGGTTTATTCGGTGAATGAATGGGATAATTATGCGGTTGAGGAGGCCATTCAAATTGTCGACAATGTCGGTGGTGCCGTGACCATTGTTTCTGTGGGTGACGAGGAATCCGAAGAGATCGTCAGAAGAGAAATGGCCATGGGAGCCAACAATGGAATTCTGGTGTCCGATGATGCCTTTGAGCGATCCGATGGGAAAGGTGTAGCCACAATTTTAAAGGCCGTGGTCGAGAAGGGGAATTACGATCTGATCCTCACCGGTACCCAGGCCGATGATGGCGCCGGTCAGATCGGCGGTATGCTGGCCGCCATGCTGGATCTACCCTATGCGTCGGTCGTCAATTCCATTGAAGTTTTAAACGACGCCCAGCTTAAAATCGGCCGGGAGATCGAAGGCGGCAACCATGAAATGAACGAGATTGCGCTTCCCTGTGTGCTTTCAATCCAAACCGGTATCAACGAGCCCCGTTATGTCGGAATTCGCGGCATCCGCAAAGTCGCTTCAGTGGACATTCCGGTGCTGGGGGCCGCTGATCTTGGTATTGATGCAGCCGGTGTGGGTGAATCCGGCGCCGGGGTTAAACGGATCGACTACTTTGTTCCGCAGCTTGGCGAGGGTGCTGAAATTCTTGAAGGCAGCAATGAAGAGGTTGCCGAAAAACTGATTGATCTTTTAAAAGCCAAAGGAGGAATAAAATAATGGCCACACAGGTTTTTGCATATATTGAACATAAGAATGGTGTCGCCGATGATACGGCCTTAGAACTCATTTCAGCAGCCCAAAAAATCTACCCGGATGCTTCAATAACAGCGATCGTCACCGGATCCGGTACCGATCTGGATGCGGTGTGCACCGATTTGGCTGTCTCCTATCCGGAGGTTTGGAAGTTTGACAACGCGGAACTGGCCTATCCCAATGCCGAAGTCATTCGGAAGCTGCTGGTGGCCGTTCTGCCCGCGGATGCCGTTGTGCTGGTTCCGCATGATACCTTTGGCATGGATCTTTCTCCCGGACTTTCCATCAGGCTGGATTCGGTTTTTGTATCCGATACGGTCGATTTTGAAGGTTTTGAGGGCGACAATCTTAAAGTGATACGCCAGGAGTACAGCGGTCAGGTCAGCACGCATGTGCTGGCGGATATTTCCGCCGGTGCCGTGATTAACATTCGTCCGGGTGTCTTTCAGCCGGATGAAAGCAGGTCCGCTGCCGGGCAGGTCGTCGACAAGTCATCTGAGGTCGGAGATCTAACCACCGCTCGACGGTTTCTGGAAATTGTAGAGGCTGAAGCGGGTGATGTCGACATCACCAAAGAGGATATTCTTGTTTCAGTCGGCCGCGGCATAGAAGATCAGGATAACATCGAAATTGCGCAAGAGCTGGCTGAGGCGGTCGGTGGGGTTGTTTCCTGTTCCCGGCCGATCGTTGATGCCAAATGGCTTGAAAAGCCACGTCAGGTCGGGACTTCGGGACAGACGGTTAAACCCAAAGTATACATAGCACTGGGAATCAGCGGGTCCTTTCAGCATTTAGGCGGATTAAAAGGCAATCCCTTTATTGTGGCCGTCAATAAGAATCCCAAAGCCCCCATTTTCCAGGTCGCCGATGTCGGGGTGGTAGAAGATTTACTTGAGTTTGTTCCGGTTCTGACTGAAAAGATCCAGGAAGGTAAATGATGCGTCTATGAAAAAAGGGGCCATCTTTAAAACGATACGGGTACTTGCTGTTATACTGGTAGCGATTATTATCGCAATGGTACTGGTTATCCTGCGACCCGAAGCCGAGCGGCGTATCGTAGAGGAAACCGGACGTCTGGTAGAGGTATTTGCGGCCAAGGCCGAGAAAGTGCAAATGTATATTGAGGCATACGGCACCGTTCAACCGCGTGAAGCACTGAAATTGGTTGCCGAAGTTCGGGGTCAAATTGTTGATATAAATTCCAGTTTTAAAGAAGGTGATTTCGTAAAAAAGGGAACCCGGCTGATTCAGATTGATCCACGAACTTATGAACTGGAAGTACAGCGTCGCAAAGTACAGATTAAACAAGCTCAAGCCGAAGTCAAACGGCTGCAGCAGGAAGTGTTAAATTTGCAGGCGCGGATCAAAATCGCAAAATCAGATGTTTCTCTGGCAAAAAGTGAATATTTCAGACTGAAGAAGCTCATCGATAGAAAGGTCATCTCTCAGTCTACCTTAGATAAGGCCGAGCAACAATATCTTGCCAGCCGGGAGCGTTTGCAGGCCCTTGAAAATCAAATGGCGCTGACCGGTCCCCAAAAAGAACAACTGCTGGCCCAGCGGGATCTGGCCAAAGTTTTGTTTCAGGAGGCCCAACTGGATCTTGAGCGATCCGGTATTATTGCCCTTTTTGATGGCTGGGTTCTCGAAAAATCCGTTGAAGTGGGTCAACATGTTAATGTCGGCCAGAATTTGGGCCGAATTTACAGCGCCGGGGAGCTGGATGTCGAGGTGCGGATTCCGGTCAAGGATTTTAAATGGTTTCCGGCAGATTTAAATCAGGATGCAACCGTTGCAGCCGATATCATATTTGAAACCGCAGGCGCGCAACGGACCTGGAAGGGACACGTTGCGCGTATAAAGGCTGAAATGGATGACAGAACCCGAACGTTGCCGATCGTCGTCGAAGTTGGCGAGGTATCCAACTCGGCAGAAAATCAGGATTCATTGCGCCTGAGGCCGGGGATGTTTGTCAGCGTAAAGATTAAAGGCAAAGCGGTTGATCAGGCCTTTGTGCTTCCACGGCATGTGGTTTATCCGGGCGATATAGTTTATACCGTTGAAGGTGGTCGCCTGAAAATAAAGTCCGTTAATATCCTGCGAGCGTATAAAGATTCCGTCATTGTCAGCCAGGGGCTTTCTGATGGCGAGCGCATTATCAAAACCCCATTGACGGCTGCAACAGACGGCATGCTGGTCAGAGTGAAGACAGATGACAGATGACAGAAGTCAGAATTACTAGTTCCCGATTATTTGTTTTTTCATCTGTCATCAGTCCTCTGATCTCTGTGACCTGATTTCTGTCCTCTGACTTCTGACATCTGACATCTGAAAAAAATGAAGACACTCGGCCGCTGGTCCATAAAAAATAACGTTACCGTCAACCTGATCATGATCTTTATTATCGTGGCCGGGCTGTTTACGGTCGTAAAGATGCGCAGGGAAATGATGCCTCAGTTTGCGCTGGATATGATCGTTATCAGCGTGAATTATCCAGGGTCAAGCCCGGAAGAAGTCGAGGAGGGGATCTGCATCAAGATCGAGGAGCAGATCGAAGGCATCGAGGGTATCGACCGCATGATATCCACCGCACGAGAGGGCAATGGCGAGGTGCTGGTGGAACTTGAATCCGGCATAGATGTTCCGAAGGTGCTGGACGAAATTAAAGTGGAAGTGGATCGGATCGACACTTTTCCGGAAGAAGCCGAGGAGCCCTTGGTTCTCGAAATCGTCAACAGGGATCCGACCATTTACATTGCGGTTTATGGTGACGTTTCAGAGAAACGCTTACGTCGAACCGCCGAAAAAATTCGGGATGACCTGCTTGATGCCCGATTCGTTTCGCAGATGGATGCCAGCACTGAAGAGGGCAGTTTTGCGGCAATCCTGAAGGGCTTAAAATTCAAGCAGCCGGAGGTTATCACCCAGATCGAGCTTGTGGGGGTTCGGGATTATGAGATCGCAATAGAAGTGTCCGAAGAAAATTTGCGACGCTATGGGCTCTCCTTTGACCAGGTTGTCAGCGCAGTTAAAGCGGGAAGTATTGACCTTCCGGGAGGCAAGATTAAAACCGAGCAGGGAGAGATTCTGATCAGGTCCAAAGGGCAGCTTTACACCGGCAAGGAATTTGAATCGATTCCGTTGATTACATTGACAGATGGGACCGTGGTGCAGCTTGGCCAGGTGGCTACGGTGATCGATGGATTTAAAGATGTTGATATAAAGGCCCGCTTTAACGGCAAACCGGCCGCTGTTGTGCGGGTCAGCCGAACCAGCGATCAGGATGTTATCGAAATTGCCGACATCGCGCGAAATTACGTTGCCGGCCACCAGCATAAAATGACGGAAGATATTGACCTGGCCATCTGGGGCGATCTTTCAATTTTGGTGCAGGACCGAATCGATCTGATGATTCGCAATGGACTTCAGGGGATTACGCTGGTTTTTATCGCTCTGGCGTTATTTTTAAACTTCCGTCTGGCATTCTGGGTGGCCATCGGAATACCCATCTCATTCATGGCAGCATTTCTGGCACTCGACGCCTTTGATCAAACCATCAATATGATCTCCCTTTTTGCCTTCATTATGACCCTGGGTATTCTCGTGGACGATGCGATTATTGTCGGTGAAAATATCTTTAGGCACTATAATCGGGGAAAATCGCCTTCAACAGCAGTGGTAGACGGATTAAAGGAAGTCGGCGGACCGGTTGTCATGGCGGTTTCAACCACTGTGGTTGCCTTTTTGCCGCTGATGTTTATCAGCGGCATCATCGGAAAATTTATCGCGGTTATGCCCATGGCTGTCATCATCATATTGATCGTATCTTTGGGTGAAGCCCTGATCATTCTTCCTGCCCACCTAAATTTCGCTTTAATCCGGTCTGAGAAAAAAAGCAGCAAATTGAATTCCTGGCACGAGCGTCTGAGAGAGGCTGTAGAGCGAATCCTCCGGTTTGTCATTGAGCGGATTTATACATCGGCAATAAAATACGTTGTCAAAAACCGATATTTTACATTTTCAATCGGTATCGGCATTTTTATCATTAGTCTCGGCATTGTGGCCGGCGGATATGTGCCGTTTGTTTTTTTCCCGAAAGGCGAAAGTGATTGGATCGTCGCTGAAATAAACTATCCGCTGGGCACCCCGATCAGTTTAACCGAAAAGACCATTCAGCATCTTGAGAGCAAAGCATTTGACCTGAATAATGAGTTTTCGGAGTTCTCGGAGGCAAACGGCGATCTGGTTAAAAACACCTTTGCGCTGGTGGGACTGATTCCGCGCCGAGACTGGAAGCCCGCAGAAATTGGCAGCCACGTCGGGGAGGTTTGGGTTGAAATGGTGACCTCTGGAGAGCGCAGCGGGATTTCAACCAATGATGTCCAGAACAAGTGGCGCCGCCTGGTTGGTGAATTACCCGGTATCGAAAGGCTGGCATTTTTTACGCTGGAAGGCGGGCCGGCCGGCAATGCAATCGAGATTCAACTGAGCGGTCAGGACTTTGATCAGCTCAGCCTGGCGGCCGACGAGTTAAAGGCTGAGATTAAGACCTATCCCGGGACCTATGATATCTCCGATAATTTTAAACCCGGCAAACAGGAGAAAAAGATCCGCGTAAAGGAGGGGGCCCGGTCTATTGGGATAACCATGCGGGGGCTTGCGAAACAGGTCCGCCAGGCATTTTATGGCGAAGAGGTCTTGCGCATTCAGCGCGGCAGAGAAGATGTCAAAGTGATGGTGCGATATGCGGATAAACAGCGCAGCAGCCTGTCAGGGTTTGAAGAAATGCGCATCCGCACCGATGATGGACAGGAAATTCCCATCGAAGAGGTAGCCGATATCACCCACGGCCGGGCCTATTCGATCATCAATCGCGTGGATCGCAACCGGACCGTTACGGTGATATCCGATATTGATGAAACCACTGCCAATGCCAGCAGAATCGTTGCCGGCCTGAAAGCCAATTTTCTGCCGAAACTTGTGGAGCGCTATCCGGGCATTACCTTTGATCTGGAAGGGCAGGAGAAGCGAACACGGGAATCCCTTGATAATCTTAAGATCGGATATTTGCTGGCATTGATGGGAATTTTTCTTTTGCTGGCCAGCCAGTTTCGCTCTTACATCCAACCGGTAATTATTATGATGGCCATCCCTTTTGGTCTGATCGGGGCGGTCTTAGGCCATCTGGTGATGGGGATGGAATTTACCATCGTCAGTCTTTTTGGAATCGTTGCCCTTTCGGGAATTGTGGTGAATGATTCGCTGATTTTAATCGATTTCATCAACCGGGCGGTGCGTAGCGGCGTCGATATTGAAACCGCGGTCGTCGAATCCGGCAAAGTCAGGTTCAGACCGGTGCTGTTGACCTCAATTACCACTGTTGCCGGGCTCCTGCCGATTCTTTTGGAACGCAGCTTTCAGGCCCAGTTTATAATTCCAATGGCAATCAGTATTTGTTTTGGATTGCTGGCAGCCACTGTACTGACACTTCTTTATGTGCCGGCGCTTTATTTAATTGTGAGAGATGTCCGAAATTCAGTGCTGGCGAGGTTCGAGCATGCTGAGGAGGGGCCCCCATTAGCTGGAGACAGAGGACAGATGGCAGTT
>JASFGM010000076.1:0-8738 GCA_050123755.1 Desulfobacterales bacterium | reverse complement strand
CCAAGGCTGAGAATCCTG
This sequence comes from Desulfobacterales bacterium, assembly GCA_050123755.1. Classification (GTDB taxonomy): domain Bacteria; phylum Desulfobacterota; class Desulfobacteria; order Desulfobacterales; family JAHEIW01; genus JAHEIW01. The sequence continues at coordinate 8,720 of JASFGM010000076.1, read as the reverse complement.
TCAAGGTAGAGGATCTGACCCTGCGCGATGGCCACCAGTCCCTGTTTGCAACGCGGGGTCGGACTGAAGATATGATCCCGGTCGCCGAGATGATGGATGAAGTCGGCTTTTGGGCACTTGAAGTCTGGGGCGGGGCGACCTTTGACACCATGCACCGTTTTTTAAATGAGGACCCCTGGGAACGGATTCGAACGCTGAAGCATTATATTAAGAAAACGCCGTTTTCGATGCTGCTGCGCGGTCAAAATCTGGTCGGCTATCGCAACTATGCCGATGATGTTGCCAAGGCGTTTGTGGAAAGAGCCTGCGAAAATGGAATGGACATCTTCCGTACATTTGATGCCCTCAATGACTTTCGAAACTTTGAGACCGTCGTTCCGGTAATCAAAGCGTGCGGCAAACATTTTCAGGGCTGCATGTGCTACAGCTTGACCGAGCCGCGTATGGGCGGAAAGGTTTATAACATCGACTATTATGTCGGCAAGGCCAAAGAACTTGAAAAACTCGGTGCGGACAGTATCTGCGTAAAGGATATGGCAGGATTGCTGGCACCTTATGATGCCTTTGAACTGGTCAAAGCGCTGAAAACGGCTGTCAAACAGCCGATTCATCTTCACAGCCATTTTACGTCCGGCATGTCGGCGATGACCCATTTAAAGGCCATTGAGGCCGGTGTGGATATCATTGACGCCTGCATGTCTCCGTATGCGTATCGAACATCCCATGCCGCCATCGAACCGCTGGTGATGACCCTGCTGGGCACCAACCGCGACACCGGCTTTGATATTCGACTGCTGGCGCAGATCAATGAAATCTTTGAGAAAGAGGTACTGCCTAAATACAGGCACCTGCTGGATGACACCAAGATGTCAGTCATCGACATCAACGTGCTGCTGCACCAAACCCCGGGCGGGATGCTTTCCAACCTGGTGAACCAGCTAAGAGAAATGGATGCCCTGGATAAGATTGATCAGGTATATGCCGAGCTGCCGCGGGTCAGAAAGGAATTGGGACAGGTTCCACTGGTTACCCCCACCAGCCAGATCGTTGGAATCCAAACGGTCAATAACGTTCTTTTTGACGATGAAAATGAGCGTTATAAAATGGTCACCGCTCAGGTAAAAGATTTGTGCTACGGTTTATACGGCAAAACCGCAGTTCCGATAGATCCGAAGGTCCAAAAGAAAGCCCTTAAAGGTTATGAACGCGGCGAGAAGCCCATTGCCTGTCGACCGGCAGAAGTTTTGGAACCCGAGCTGGATAAGGCCCGAAAAGAGGTCGGCGACCTTGCCGTTGACCTGGATGATACCTTGATTTATGCCCTCTATCCGGTCACCGGTAAGCGGTTTTTAAAATGGAAATACGGCAAAGAACAACCGCCGGATGATGTCAAACCCAAAACCCTGGAAGCCGCTCTGGCTGAGCAGGAACTCCTTAAAAAGGCCAAAGCCGGCCAGCTGATCGAAAGGGCGGATAAGGAATCCCCGGACAAAAGCGAGAATACACGGACTTTTAATGTGTTTGTGGATGACGAATATTTTGAGGTTGCTGTTGATGAAATCGGCGGTTCACCGGTGATCAGCTATGTCCAGCCCATGCCGATGGGATCCCAAATGCCGGCCACAATGCCACCCGCCGGGGCGGCCGCTCCGGCTGCTGCGCCCGCCGTTAAGAAGCCGGAAGCAGCCAAGGCCCAAGAAACGCAATCCGAACCCGATTCTGCAGCTGCTCCTGAAGCCGGTGCTGAGGCCGGCGGCACTGCGGTGACCGCACCCATGCCCGGCATGATTGTCAAATATGAGAAAAAAGTCGGCGATTCCGTCAGTCAGGGGGAAACCGTGGTTATCCTGGAAGCCATGAAGATGGAAAATGCACTGCCGGCCCCGGCCGGCGGAACCATTAAGCGCATTAACTTCAGCAGCGGCGATTCGGTGGCTAAAGGGGATGTGCTCTGTGTGATAGGCTAAGGATGTCCGGTATCAGGCGTCAGGAGTAGGTGGGTTTCAGGTGTCAGCAGCTAAATTTAGGAATTGCGAATTCAGGGATTCAGGAATTGAATGTATTCTGCCCGTCGAGAGCCTCAGGGTCGAACGGTCATTCTAATTCCTCAATTCCTCAATCCCTAAATCCCTCAATTCCTGAATTCCTTAATCATTGAATCCTGACATCTGACACCCGACACCTGAAACCTTTTAATCTGAGCCTTGTGCCGTAACCGGAGACTACCATCATGAAGATCCACGAATATCAGGCCAAAGAATTGTTTAAAAAGCATGGCGTCCCTGTACCAGAGAGCGGGGTTGCGTTCAAACCCGATGAAGCTGTCGCCATCGCTAAAAAATTAGCGAATTATCCAGTGGTTGTGAAGGCCCAGATACACGCCGGTGGTCGCGGTAAGGGTGGAGGCGTTAAGCTTGCTCGGTCGGCTGACGAGGTCCAAAAAATCGCCCGGGAAATTATCGGAATGACCCTGGTCACGCCCCAGACCGGACCGCAAGGCAGATTGGTAAAGAAAGTACTGGTGGAACAGGGGCTGAACATTGAAAAGGAGCTGTATCTGAGCATTGTTCCTGAGCGTGTGTCCGCTAAAATTGTGGTGATGGCCAGTGAAGCCGGCGGCATGGACATTGAGGCGCTGGCGGTCAAGACTCCGGAACGGATCATTAAAGTCCATATCAATCCGCTGCTGGGTATGCAGCCCTATCATTGCCGCGCGGTTGCCTTCGGGCTGAATTTAAGCCCGGCGGTCATGAAGCCGTTTGTGACGATGTTGCAAAACCTTTACCGGCTGTTTGTTGATTATGACTGCTCGCTGGTCGAAATCAATCCGCTGGTCATTACAAGCGAAGAAATGATGTTTGCACTGGATGCCAAAGTGAATTTCGATGATAATGCCTTATTTCGGCACCCCGACATTCATGCATACCGCGATCTTGACGAAGAAGACCCGCTTGAGGTCGAAGCCTCTAAATTCGGCCTCAACTACATCAATCTGGTCGGCAACGTCGGCAATATGGTTAATGGGGCCGGACTGGCGATGGCCACCATGGATATTATCAAACAGGCCGGTGCAGAGCCGGCCAATTTTTTGGACGTGGGCGGCGGTGCCAGTGCCGAAATGGTCGAAAACGGCTTTCGTATCATTTTAAGCGATAAAAATGTAAAGGGCATTCTGATTAACATTTTTGGCGGCATTTTACGCTGTGATGTTTTGGCCAACGGCGTGGTTGAAGCCGCCAAGAAGACGGGAATCAAGGTGCCGGTGGTGGTGCGAATGGAAGGAACCAATGTAGAAGAAGGCCGTAAAATTCTGGGCGACTCCGGTCTGAATTTAATCACCGCCACCGATTTAAAAGATGCCGCCCAAAAGATTGCCGAAGTCGTTCAGTAGAGCTGATAGCCGTTCGATTTATATTACTCACCGCAGAGACGCAGAGACCGCAGAGAGAAAGATCTTTTTAAATTGCCCGCAGGGCAGATTTGTTGGACTGTTTTTTACTCTCAGAAAAACAGGCCAAAAGAAAATATTCTCTGCGGCCTTCGCGCCGCTGCGGTGAAAAAAAGAAATAGGGGAAAAATCGTGAGCATTTTTGCAGATAAAGATACGCGGGTGGTGGTCCAGGGCATCACCGGTAGAGAAGGACAATTTCATGCTCGGCATTGCATCGATTACGGCACCCAGGTTGTTGCCGGCGTTACCCCCGGCAAAGCCGGCCAGAAAATGGATAATGTACCGGTATTTAACACCGTTAAAGATGCCGTCGATGACAGCGCTGCCAATTGCAGCTTGATATTTGTGCCCCCGGCTTTTGGCGCCGATGCGATCATGGAGGCCGCTGATGCGGGACTTGGTTTGGTGGTTGTAATTACCGAGGGAATACCGGTTCTGGATATGATGAAAGTTAAAAATTATCTGCAAGCTAAACCCGTACGTATGATCGGGCCCAACTGCCCGGGGATCATTACACCCGGCCAGACAAAGATCGGCATTATGCCGGGCCCGATCCACAAACCCGGAGGGCCCATCGGTGTTGTCTCCAGGTCCGGTACGCTGACCTATGAGGTCGTGCATCAATTAACCCTGCAGGGCATCGGCCAGACCACATGTATCGGCATCGGGGGCGATCCGATCTGCGGCACGAGCTTCATTGATTGTCTGCAAGCCTTCGAAGAAGATCCGGCAACCAAGGGAGTCGTGATGGTCGGTGAAATCGGCGGGACGGCCGAAGAAGATGCTTCAGAATTTATCGCCCGGGAAATGTCCATCCCGGTTGTTGGCTTTATTTCCGGCTTAACTGCACCTCCGGGAAGACGGATGGGTCATGCCGGCGCCATTATTTCCGGCAGCAGCGGAACGGCCCAGGCAAAGATCAAAGCGATGAAAACCAATGGTGTTCATGTGTGCGAGGATCTGGGAATTCTGGGGGAATACTGTTCGGAAATTTTTACATAACCAATTTTGGCAATTGCGATTGACAGAAAATTATTAGTTTGGTCTATTAAATTTCGAAATCCGAATTTCGAAATCCGAAACAAATTCTAAATTCGAATGACAGAAACAACTGCCCCCATATAGCGGGATTGTTTAGAATTTAGAATTTTGAGCATTCGAATTTGTTTCGTGCTTCGGATTTCTTATTTCGGATTTATTTTTAAATATGTGAAGGCATCAATTTTCTGGTATAACAACACGTAATTTTTTACATGTGACCTCGGGTAGGAAACAGTATGCACGAAATGGGTATTGCACTGCAAATCGTTGAAATTGCCAGCGCTTCACTGCCGGCGGATTTGGGCAATGCCCGGATTGCACAGGTAAATCTGAAAATCGGCAAATTCGCCGCGGTTGTGCCCGAAAGCCTCCGGTTTTGTTTCGATGTCGCCGTCAAAGACACGCCGCTTGCGGGTGCCAAACTGGCCATCGAAGAGATGCCGGTGGTGGCAAGATGTAATGACTGCAACGCGCAATGGACGATTGATGAGCCGGTTTTTATCTGTAAAACCTGTCAAAGCGGTTCATTGGAAATTCTTTCCGGCCGTGAACTCGATATCGAATCGATAGAGGTCGTAGAAGAGGTCAAAAATGATTGCGGGTGATCCATTTAAAAACAAGCGCTACTATCACCATAAAGATTTTCACAAGCCCCGGCATTCACATTCAAAAAATGCTGCCGCCGATGTCAGCACCCAAAAAAGCGGTACCCGCGAGATAAAAGTCATCCGCCGCGTCCTGGATGTAAACGATAAGATGGCCGCGGAAAACCGCAAACGCTTTGCGGAAAAGGGCGTCTTTGTGCTCAATCTAATGAGTTCCCCGGGATCCGGGAAAACCACTACCCTGGAGAAAACCCTGGCTCAAATCATGCCGGAAATAAAAAGTGCGGTGATTGTCGGCGATATCTGCACCACCCATGATGCCGACCGGCTGGCGAAAACCGGAGCGCCGGTCGTACAGATTAATACCGATGAATTTGGCGGTGATTGTCACCTGGTTGCACACGTCATTGAAAAAGCTGCCGGCAGCCTGGATCTTGATGATATCGACTTTTTGGTTATTGAAAATGTAGGAAATCTGGTATGCCCGGCCGAGTTCGATATTGGCGAGGATTCACGCGTGGTGGTATTAAGTGTGACGGAGGGAGAGGATAAGCCCGTAAAATACCCGCTGATGTTTCGGGAATGTGAGGCGGCGCTCTTAAATAAGATTGATTTGCTGCCCTATCTGGATTTCGACAAAGAAAAGGCAGTCACCTACATCCATCAAGTGCATCCGCAGATACCGGTTTTTGAAATTTCGTCCAAAACCGAGGAAGGCTTTGCGCCCTGGATCGAGTGGCTCAAAAATAAAATTCGTGAGAAAGTTTAGAAAGGCCTTTTTTCACCGCAGAGGCGCAGAGTGCGCAGAGACAATTTCTTTTAATTTGCCGCTGAGAGGGCGGCAAATTAAAACCTCTCAACCGCTTCGCGGTATGATACATGTTTTCGCAGCTTTTTTACTGCCCGAAGGGAAGATTAGTTGGCCTGTTTTTTCCTCTCAAAAAAAATACGCTCTGCGACCTTTGCGTCTCTGCGGTGAATTATTTCAATCCCGCAATCCGCAATTAAGTCCCCATCGCTTGCTTCCAGAAGGGCGACAGCTCTCTTAAGCGTTCAATAATGGGCGGCAATTTTTCCAAAATCACATCCATTTCAGCTTCAGTATTGTAACGGCTGAGACTAAAGCGGATAGAGCCGTGGGCCGCTGTAAAGGGAACGCCCATTGCGCGTAAAACATGGGAGGGTTCCAGCGAACCGGATGTGCAGGCGGAACCCGAAGATGCACAGATGCCGTGTTCGTTCATCAGCAGCAGAATGGCTTCCCCTTCCACATATTCAAAAGCAATGCTGGTGGTGTTCGGCAAACGATTTGCCGGATCACCATTGATGATTGCATGGGGCACGCTTTCCAACAGCGTGCGCTCAAGTTTATCCCGCAGCCGGCTGATGGGCTCATAACCATTTTCCGCAAGATGTGCAGCCGCCAATTCAGCAGCTTTACCCAGGCCGATAATCGATGCCGTATTTTCAGTACCGCCGCGTCGGCCCCTTTCCTGATGGCCGCCGATCATAAACGGTGAAAACTTGGTACCTTTGCGGATATACAGCGCACCGATTCCCTTGGGCGAATGAAACTTGTGGCCGGAAAGCGAGAGCATATCCACGCCGGTCTCGCCGATGTTGATGGGAATTTTGCCCACGGCCTGAACGGCATCGGTATGAAATAAAATCCCTCTGCTTTTGACCTCACGAGAGATTTCTTCGATTGGAAAAACCACCCCGGTTTCATTGTTGCCCCACATGAGGCTGACAATTGCCGTATCATCGCTCAGGCTATCATATAGATAGTCGATATCGAGTCTGCCGTTAGAGTCAACCGGAACAAATGTGGCGCGGTATCCCTTTTTAGAAAGTGTTTCATAGAGATTTTTTACAGCGGGGTGCTCGACTCTGGAAGTTACAATATGTTTTTTATGCGGATAGGATTCGATGGCCGCACGTATCGCGGTGCTGTCACTTTCGGTGCCGCAACTGGTAAAAACGACCTCTTCAGGTTGCGCTCCAATCAGTTTGGCGACATTGTCTCGGGCTTCATTAATTGCTCCGGCAACGTTTCCGCCGAAAGAATGCATGCTGGATGGGTTGCCGTAATTGGTGCTGAAATAGGGCAACATGGCATCCAGGACTTCCGGGGCAACCATCGTCGTGGCATTGTTATCGACATAAATCACTTTCATGACTGTACCTCCTCGACCACGAGTTCCGGCGATACCAGCTCCCGCAACTTGGATTCAACATAGTGCTTAAGCGTAATCGAGGATTTAGCGCATGATGCACAGGTACCGCCCAAACGCACCAGGACCCGATTACCGTCAACGTCGATTAATTCAAGCCGGCCGGCATCCTTTTTCAATGTCGGATTAATTTCGCGTTCGATACTTTCTTCGATCAGCTTGATTTTCTGCAAATTGGTCAGGGCCGGTTTTTCTGCTTTAACCGGCCGGTCGGTGCCCATGATGGAGTCAATGATTTCCTGGATGCGGTCATGGCAGTTGGTGCAGCCGCCGCCGGCTTTGACATAATCAGTGACATCTTCAATTGCGGTCAGCTTATTTTCGCGAACCACCCGTTCGATTTCACGATCCGTGACACCGAAACATTCACACACAATTTCGCCTTCCACCTCTTTTTCGGGCTCACCGAGATGACAGGCGATGGCCTTTTCAAGCGCATCGCGGCCCATTACCGAGCAATGCATCTTTTCTTTCGGCAACCCGCCCAGGTAATCGGCGATGTCTTCGTTGGTGATTTTTTGCGCTTCCTCCAGGGTCATGCCTTTGACCATTTCGGTCAGTGCCGATGAAGACGCGATGGCGCTGGCACAGCCAAACGTTTGAAAGGTGGCCTCTTTAATCCTGCCGTTTTCATCGAGCTTGAAATAAAACGTCAGTGCATCACCGCATGCAATGGATCCGACTTCTCCCACTCCATCAGCATCTTCCAATACACCTACATTGCGGGGATTGAGAAAATGATCTTTTACTTTATCGGTATACTCCCACATGTCATCCTCCCATTTATAATACCTTCTAATAATTATCGGTTTCATGTTTGGCTTATCAGCAAAACATTTATCTCAATAATAATCATCTTTTTTTAAAAGGAAAGCCGACTGAAGCCATTATGCCGCAACTCCGCAAGGCGGAACATTATTATGAAAAGTGGTATAAATCAGCATGGACATCCTCCTTTTGATTTTTTATACTAAGAAAACGCTAAACCGGACGCGCCCGAACAAATTGCCACAAAGGCACCAAGACACAAAGCGAAACGCGTCACTTTTTGGTTAATATTCATCTTTGCGTCTTTGTGTCTTGGTGGCGTAAATGTTTTGCCGCAAAATGCAGAAAAATAACCACTAAGCTACTAAATTAGGGGGGTGGACTATGAAATCCACAAAGATAAGAAGAGCAGCCTTTGCGGGCAGTTGGTACCCTGCTAGTGCCGCTGAATGCGAAAAAGAAATCGGCGGTTTTCTTGAGGAGGGTAAAAAAATGGATCTTCCGGTCGGAAAACGGGTGGGCGGCATTCTTCCGCATGCCGGGTGGTTTTTTTCGGGAAGTATCGCCTGCAATGTAATCAGATGCTTGCAAACAGATGACCCGCCCGATGTGTTTATTGTC
>JASFGM010000075.1:0-8747 GCA_050123755.1 Desulfobacterales bacterium | reverse complement strand
AAACCGGCTGACCCTGGGGTTTCTGACCGGCCTTTGCTATGAAGACCCCCTGATGGATCTTTATGAGACGTTTATCAAGTTCAAAAGCCATCCGTTTGTGGCCAACCTCATCAAGGGCGGCAAGGTCGTTGAGGCCGGCGCCAGGGCGGTTTCAACCGGCGGCTATTACACGTTGCCCAAACTGGCTGTTGATGGTGGTCTTTTTGTCGGCGCCAGCGCAGGCATCCAGTATATGCCTGGATTAAAGGGCATTCATGCTTCCATGAAATCCGGCATGCTCGCCGCCGAAGCCATCGTGGAGGCTGTGGAAAAAGATAGTTTTGACCAGGAAGCCCTCAACGCCTACGCCGATTTGTTTGAAAACAGCTGGATCCAAATGCAATTATATGAAGGCCGCAATTTTTATCAGGCCCTTTCAAAAACCAATCTGATGAAATTCATCCACCTGGGCGCCCAATATTTTACCAAGGGCCGTGGTCTGGCTGACAATATGCCCCTTGAAGAAGATTATAAAACCCTCAAATCTCTCAACGGCGAGCAACTTGATGTTCAACCGGGTGTTGATCCGAAAATCTATGATGGTGAACTGTTCGTGGACAAGCTCACCAGTGTCTACTTGTCAAAGACCAAGCACCGTGAAGACCAGCCGTCCCATATAATTGTGCACGATATCGACCTTTGCATCAACACATGCTATCCCACGTATCGTAGTCCCTGCACCCGATTTTGCCCGGGCAATGTGTATGAAATTGAGGTGGATGATCACAGCGGCGAAAGACGGTTGAAACTGAATCCCTCCAACTGTTTGCACTGTAAAACCTGCGATATTAAGGACCCCTATGAAAATATTACCTGGACGTGTCCGGAGGGCGGGGAAGGGCCGGGATATACTTTACTTTAAAATGTACAGAGGTCAGATGACAGCCTGCGACGAGCCCGTCGGTCGTGAGCTCAGGGTCGAACGACTCAGGGCCGAATGGCTCAGTCGACTCGAAGTCAGCGGTCAGAATAATGTAAAAGCTGAACATCCGCGGCCGCTATAGCAGCAGTTTCGGATGTTTTTTTCCGGGGGGACATAAGAAGGAGGCCGAAGCAATAAAAATGAAACAGCTGCTGAGTGTATATACTGTTGTACTGTTGGCCGCTTTTTTACTGGCGGCCCCTGGGTGCATATCAGCCGGCGACAAATATCAGGAACTGATCAACTGCGACCTCCACCAGGGCGTCTGCACCCAGAACCTGTCAGGATCCACGGTTACCCTTGCGGTCACTCCCCGGCCGGTAAAAGCCATGCAGGATTTATTATTTCAAGTTACCTTTAGCGCTAAACTGCCGCCAAACACCAACAAGCTACCCTACATCGATCTGGGCATGCCGGGTATGAAGATGGGCCCCAACCGTGTTCAGCTTAAATCCGCCGGCAACGATACCTATGAAGGCCGGGGCGTGATCGTCAAATGTCCCAGTGGTCGCCGAATCTGGCGCGCCACCGTAACCGTCCCGGACTTCGGTCAAACCGATTTTATTTTCGATGTTATCTACTGAAACCCTATACCTGCTTTATCTTTCCACCGGCTTTACAATCGGCTTCGGGCATTGCATCGGCATGTGCGGACCGATTGTGGTTACCTTAAGTCTTAACCTCAAAGGAAAAAACATCTTTTTCCCCCAGCTGTTATATCATCTCGGAAGGATCATCACATATGCCGCACTGGGTGGCGTGGTGGCTGCCACAGGCTCCTTTACCATGGTGGCCGCTAACATCGAAAGTATCCAGAAAGGGGTGATGATATTTACCGGTGCCTTAATTATGCTCATGGGGCTCGCCATGAGCGGATGGGTTTCTCTTGGCAACGTCTTCGGGGATCATTTCAACCCGGGTGGCGTCATTTCAAAAGGGTTCGCTAAACTGCTGAAAGTAAAATCCAGCTGGGTCTATCTTCCGTTGGGGCTGTTGCTCGGGCTGCTGCCCTGCGGGCCGGTATATACCGCATTACTGGGGGCGGCCCGGACCGGCATGGATGCTGACTCCGTCTATCATGGCGTATCAGCCGGTATGGGCCTGATGGGTGCCTTCGGGATGGGTACCGTTCCGGCCCTGTTTTTAGTGGCCAAACTCGCCGACATGGGTTGGCTGAAATCAAGAGCGATCATCTACAAGGTGGGTGCTGTTCTGATGATTTTGGTTGGCATCTTTTTTATCATCAAAGCCGTACGATACTAGCTTCGGCGCGCAGTCTCTTCACCTCTCCACCTTACCCGGTTTCATCTAGGTCGTCTGTCTTCTGATTTCTGATTTCTGAACTCTGGTCACAGCCTTCCTTTTTTAATGATCGCTACCAACAGCCAAAACCCCATAACGGCGGCAACCAGATATCCGATGATTCCAATCAAGGAGATGCCGTAAACAAGCGGCGGAATTTCGGATATGACGATCAGCGCCGAACCGATGATCAAAGCCGCAATGATGATGGCAAAGGAGATACGGTTGCTGGTCTGGTCTTGAGTCGCCAACATGGTTTCGAGTCCTTTATGTTCCAACTTCAAGCTGAGCCTTTGTTGCCGGATCATGCCCGTAAGATCCATAAGGTCCTTTGGAAACTGCTGCAAAAATTGAAGCAATCGCGACATCATATCAAATACATCGGCAGAAATCCGCCGGGGGGCAAAGCGTTCCAGCTTAACCTGTTTAATAAATGGGGCGGCATGGGCAACCAGATCAAATTCCGGATCCAACATCCTGCCAACGCCCTCGACAGCGCTTAATGCCTTGATCATCAAAAAAATATCGGGTGGAATTCGCAGCCGAAATCGGAGCGTTAATTGAATCAGATCCTGTAACAGTTTTCCAATTTCCATATCCTTTAATGGCTTGTATAGATGGCGCCCCATAAAGTCAGCGACTTCTCTTTCAAGGGCGCGAATATCCGGCTGTTGATCCCAATCGGTCAGATTTAACAGCACCTGGGTGGTCTTGGCCTCGTGCTGATGAACCACGCTGTCGATTAAATCGACAAATTCTTCCCGCGTGGCACGATCCACAAGGCCCATCATTCCAAAATCCACCAAACAGACGACATTATTCGCCAAAGCAAAAATATTTCCGGGATGAGGGTCGGCGTGAAAAAAGCCATGATCAAAGGCTTGTTTGAGCACGAGCCCGACAATCCGATCAGCAAGCACCTTTTTATCAAGCCCGGCTGCTTCCAGCTTTTCAATCTTGGAAATTTTGATGCCGTCAATCAGTTCGGTCGTCAGTATCCGGGAGGTTGTAAATTCTCTGAACACCGCCGGTATATATACATAGGGAAGGTCTAAAAATTGCCGGGCGATGCGCTCCATATTGGTCGCTTCGATACGATAGTCGATTTCCTTTTCGAGCGTGCGGGCAAATTCTTCAACAATTTTAACCGGCCGATGGATTTCAAGCTCTTTTAGGTGTCGCTCGGCAAGAGTGGCCAGATGAAGCATAATTTCAAGATCAACTTCGATGACTTTTTGAATGCCGGGACGCTGAAATTTAACGGCCACGGCCTCTCCGTCTTTTAAACGCGCTTTGTGAACCTGACCAATGGATGCGGATGCCAGGGGTTGTGCTTGCAGTTCATCGAATAATTCTTCGGCGGGGGCCCCAAACTCGGCTTCAACAATTCCTTTGACGTCGCCGAATGGGAAAGACGGCACCTCATCCTGAAGCTTTGCAAGTTCATTGACATAGTCCACCGGCACAAGATCCGGACGGGTGGAAAGGATCTGGCCGAGCTTAATGTAGGTGGGCCCCAGTTCTTCAAATGCCATCCTGAGCCGCTGAGGTCGGCTCAGTTTTTCAACCCGATCTGTCCGTTTGCTTGAAATCGCCTGCAGTCCGGCTGCAATGTATTGATCGAGCTTGAGTCTTTCCAGCAGGTCTCCAAATCCATACTTTAACAATACCGCCAGGATCTGCCGGTAACGATTCAAATGTCGATAAGTGCGTCCGATGACCCCTATTTTTCTGATACTCAACATCAGGAATCTCTAAGATGTGCGCCTTTGGGTAGCCGCTTTACTGGTCCGCTTTTTCGTACTTGCACGCCTGGTGGTTTTTTTGGCAGCCGTGGTAGCGACTCGTTTTTTGGCAGCAGTCGTGGTAGGCTTTTTGGCCGTTGTACGGCCGGCACGTTTTTTGGCACCGGTACCAGCGGTTGCTTTCTTGAGCTGCCGGATCTCTTTTTTCAGCGCTTTCACATCGGCTGCCGTAGCGATATCCATCTTCTTCAAAATATCCTTGACGACATTTTCCACGTACTTTCCCGTTTTTTTCTGAGTATCATCATAGCGTTTTTTCATGTCCTTTAGAAATTTAGACCCTTCTTTTTCAGACATCTTGGCCTTTTGGGCGATTTCTTTGGAGAGCACTTCCACCTCATCCCAGCCCTTGGCCGCCAGGCCGACGCCTGTCATAAATGTTTTCTTTAGGATCTCAATCATGGCTCGCTCCTTTCTATGGCAATATTGAAGAGCTTATTCGTTTTTGGGTAGATAGGATAATAATAATCATAATTCCGCATAGGTAAATACTGAGCCCGCCTGGAAATGAGAAATGTTTCCCAAGATCGAAGAAAGTCCCATCAGAGGAGGATGCCGCGGCGTACTTTCAGTCCATCGCCCCGTTTAAATTCTCAAACATGAGTTTCAACGCTTATTTGAGGACCCATATGGGTCGCAGCAGCAATTTACAAACAAGAAGGATTATGCTACAAAACGCCAGCAACGTATAAATGGACTTGTTAAAAATGAGATTCGATGGTCACAGAATCATTGGACTTAGAAAGGGAGCTAAATAAAAAATGGATTTTGAACTGACAGAAGAACAACTGATGGTAAGGGATATGGCGCGACGATTTGCTGAGACTGAAATCAAACCGAAGGCCGCAGAATTGGACGAAAAACATGAGCACCCGGCACAAATCGTCAAACAGCTGGGTGAACTGAAGATGATGGGGATTGCGGTGCCTGAGGAATACGGCGGAGGGGGGATGGATAACGTCAGCTATGCGGTGGCGCTTATCGAGATCTCCAAGGCCTGCGCTGGTACGGGCGCCATCATGTCCGTGAACAACTCGCTCTACTGCTTTCCGGTGATGGCCTATGGGACTCACGAACAGAAAATGAAATATCTTTCCCCGGTTGCTGCAGGCGAAAAAACAGGCTGCTACGGGTTGACCGAGGCAGGAGCGGGTTCGGATCCGGCTGCCCTGCGCACCACTGCTGTCAAAGATGGAAATGAATGGATCATCAATGGAGAAAAAAAATTCATCACCAGCGGTAATGTGGCCGCGTTAGCGGTGATCGCGGCGGTAACCGAAAAGGGAAAAGGCTACAAGGGGATCAGCTCTTTTGTGCTTGATTTAGAAAATACGCCGGGATTTAAGGTGGGCCATGTGGAAGACAAATTGGGAATCAATGCATCCGGCACAGCTGAACTGGTCTTTGAGGACGCCCGGGTGCCTGCTGACGCGCTTCTCGGCAAAGAAGGAGAAGGATTCAGGCAAATGCTCACCACCCTTGATGGCGGCCGCATCGGCATTGCGTCCCAAGCGATAGGGATTGGGCGAGCCGTCCTGGAAGAGGCCCTGGAGTACGCTAAGACACGGGAACAATTCGGCAAACCCATAACCCACTTTCAGGCCATCCAGTGGAAATTAGCAGATATGGCAACGGAACTGGATGCCGCCGAGCTAATGACCCTGAGGGCTGCTTGGCTGGAGGATAATGGAAAACCCTTTGAAAAAGCAGCCGCTATGGCCAAGATGTATGCGTCCGATGCGACGATGCGGGCCGCTATTGAGGGGGTTCAAATTTTAGGCGGATATGGATACTGCAAGGAATATCCCATGGAACGGCATATGCGGGATGCCAAAATATGCCAGATCTATGAGGGCACCAATGAAATCATGCGCCTGGTAATCGCCAATAACCTTATCAAAGGGAAGTAAAATTACCTTAGATTTCCGAGTATCGCCCCGGCAATCGTATTTTTCTGAATCTCCCTGGTTCCTTCATAAATTTCAGTAATCTTCGCATCCCGGTAAAAGCGCTCGACCTCATACTCGGTCATATAGCCGTACCCGCCCAGCAATTGAATGGCCTCATCCGCCACCTCGACCGCCGTTCGCGCGGCATACATCTTGGCCATGGCGGTTAGCTTGGGATCAATGCGGCCCTGATCAAAATTCCAGGCTGCCTTGTAGGTAATGAGCCGGGCGAGCTCAATTTTGGTGGCCATGTCGGCCAGCTTATGCTGGGTGACCTGGAATTGGGCAATTTTTCGTCCGAATTGCTCCCGTTCTTTGACATAGGCAAGCGCGCGATTATAAGCGCCCTGGGCTGTTCCCAGCGCCTGGGCAGCAACTAAAATTCGGCTCTCATCAAAAAAATCAAGAACCTGATAAAAGCCTTGGCCTTCTTCGCCAATAAGATTAGAAGCCGGCACCCGCACATTTTCGAAATTAAGTTCGGCGGTGGCCACCATGTGGATGCCCAATTTTTCACCCACATCGGTAACAATTACGCCATCTCGATCCGCTTCGACAAGAATTAAGCTGATGCCCTGATAAGGGGGCTGACAACCCGCATCGGTCTGGCACATCACGGAATAAAAGCCGGCCCGACCTCCGTTGGTAATAAATGTTTTGGTGCCGTTGATAACCCATTGATTTCCGTCACGCACGGCCGTGGTATCCAGAGAGGAAATATCCGGACCGCGAGACGGCTCGGTAAAGGCACCGCCGGAAATTATCTGACCTTCAGCTACGGGGGGAAGAAACCTTTGTTTTAATTCCTCGCTTCCAAAACGCAACACGCACTCTGAAGCAAAAGCGGAAAGAATTACCGCACTGCCAATGCTGGAATCCCGGGCACAAAATTCATCAGCAATAATGATATTTTCCAATACGCCCAGATCCTGTCCGGAATATTCCTCGGGAAAGTGAACCCCCACAAATCCAAGGTCACACGCCTTTTTCCATATTTTAGTCGGAAATTGGTGCTTTTTGTCCATTTCAAGGGCGCGCTCCTTGTCAAATTCACCCCTGGCAAACTCTTTTGCTGCTTTCTGTATTTCTTTTTGCGATCGGGTAAGTTCAAAATCCATGCCTGTCCTCCCCCAAAAACCCGAATTGAGCGATTGTCGAGGTTGCCGCAGCTACAAGGAAGATGTCGTTCCGCTATAGTTGACTATGCGGGACGGCATCTGACGCAGTAGATGCGGTAAGATCGGCAATCCCGAAGGGTTTCAAATTTTTAGTGGTTGTTAAAAAATGTTTTGGTATTCAAACATTTTTTTCTACAACCACTTATGCCGCAATTCCATATTTTTAAACATTATTATGGCAAGCGGCGAAAAAATATAAATCGATAGAATTCCTTGAACATAAGACAAAATAATCCCTTTTTAAAATTTGAAACGCTCATTTAGGGAAAAGTTTGATAGGAGTTAACATGGACCCGCAGGCTTTTCAAGTAGAAGCCATCGCTATCAGCCTGTCCCACAAAATTGTTACAAAAGTCCTATTCAATCTGGTGCCAGGTTTCGGGTGTCAGGTGTCCGGAAGAACCAGAGGACTGCGCACAGAAAACAGATGGCAGCAAACAAAAGGAAGACTGTTATCGTCCCTCAGTCATCTGTTTGCTGACACCCGACACCTGACACCTAAGATAAAACCGCTAAAACTCTCTTGACTGATGGCTCAAACTGACTTAATTATTCTGGACTATTCATCCTGATCGACACGGGATCGAAATTAAATGCAAGGAGTTGAAAAACATGCCATATACTATCGCACTTGCCGGTAAGGGCGGAACAGGCAAAACCACCATGGCCGGTATGCTTATAAAATATTTGCTCATAAAAGAAAAAATACCCATTCTGGCGGTGGATGCCGATTGCAACGCCAATCTGAATGAAGTCCTCGGGGTTGAAATTGCCGATACGCTTGGAAACGCCAGGGAAGAAATGAAAAAAGGCGATGTCCCCAACGGCATGACCAAAGATATCTTTATGGAAATGAAGCTTGAGGAGTCTCTGGTTGAATCGGAAGGCTTTGACCTCGTCGTCATGGGCCAACCTGAAGGCCCCGGCTGTTATTGCGCGGCAAACACATTGCTGACCAATTATCTGGAGCGCTTATCCGGCAATTACCCCTATATTGTCATGGATAATGAAGCCGGCATGGAACATATCAGCCGTTTGACAACCAACAATGTAGATATCCTTTTGATTGTATCGGATCCATCCCGGCGGGGACTTCTGGCAGCGGCGAGGATCGATGCGCTTGCCAGAGCGCTTAAAATTGTCGTGGGGAAAAGCTACGTCGTCATCAATCAGACACGCGAAGCCCCCCCCGAGCAGGCCATGGCGATGATAAAAGAAGCCAATCTTGAACTTATCGGAACCGTTCCTGAAGATGACCTGATTTATGATTATGATTTAAACGGCCGGCCGACCATAGAGATGCCGGAAGATAGTAAATCCGTGCAGGCCGCATTTAAAATATTTGATAAGATTGTTGCCTAAGTTAAAAATTAATCAGAAGTGGTTTCAAAACCACTGCCAGACAGAGTACAGAATCTATGCGCAAAAGAACCGGCTTCCTATATGATGAAAGATACCAGCAACACCTGACCGGAAATTACCACCCGGAGGTGCCGGATCGGCTTCCATCGATTTACAAAGGAATTGAGGTTGCAGGTCTGCTCGAAAAGCT
>JASFGM010000074.1:0-8770 GCA_050123755.1 Desulfobacterales bacterium | reverse complement strand
ATCAAGATGACATCACAACCATGCCGTTTTATTGACAAGGAGGGCCGTGAATGTCCGGGAAACATTGAGGAATGCAGCCCTCCTGAAAACGCCAAAGATTGTCAGAATGCCGGCGGAACGAAGGTGACGGTCCAGTTTTTTCCAGCCCAACGATTCACAAAGACAGGTACTGACCATGAGGGAACAAGACAAAGCCAAAGAAAATAAGCAACCCGCTGAAGCGAAAGTAGGGCAATTTTTCAGAGAAATTGAAATCGAATTTCTGGTGCATGAACTCAAAGACCCCATCGCCATTATTGAAACCGGCCTGCGGACCCTGCTGGAACGCCAGGATAAATTTGGAAGATTATCCCCCCGCCAGGAAAACACCTTAAAGCGTACCCTGCGTAATTCAAAAAAAGCCCGGGAGTTGCTTCACAACCTGCTGGAGATCGGACGCTCCGAATCCGGATGCTTTATCGGTGAGCGCTTTCAACCGGCAGAATCCGCTTTTCAGGCGTTAAAAGACGCACTCGAGACCCATGCCTGGAATGTATTTGAGAAATTCGGCACTTATGACAATCAAACTGAAGCCCTTGAGTTTCTGGCAACCAGCGGTATTTCTTTTGCAGTATCGTCGCCGGCAGATGGCCTGGAGATGTTCCAAGATGAGGTTAAGTTCCGCCAGATTGTCGGCAACCTCATCAAGAATGCCCTTCATCACCGGCATCGGCGGGTGGATGTCCAATTGGAAGTGGATGGAAACGACCTGGTGATCGCCGTTAGCGATGATGGGCCCGGCATCGAGCCGGAACATCATGAAATGGTATTTCAACGCTATGCCCAGGTAAAAGAGTGCGCTATTGTGGCTCGCAAAGGCCACGGCCTCGGCCTGGCCGGAGCCAATATTATTTCACGCTGTCTGGGGGGCGGCCTTGAGCTGGAAAGCGAGAAAGGCAAGGGCGCCACCTTTCGATTAAGGCTGCCTTTAAGACTCGCAAGCGATTAATTTGAATCCGATTATCCGATTTGTCCCAGTTCCCCAATGGTGGATTCAAGAAGGGATATAATTCGTTCTTTATTACCTTTAAATGGGATATATGACATCGGGTTTGCAATAATTCCTTTCCGTGCAAGGTATACTTTTAATATCAATGGAATGCTTAATCCATCGGGATAAATAGCATTAATTTGGTTAATTGAGCGCTGGTAAGCTTCGCCGATTTCCATCTCACCTCTGATATAGGCGTCATATAAGCCCGCGCAAAGTCCCGGCAGAATATTTCCCATGCTGGGCACACCACCCACGGCACCTTGTTGTAATGCTGGCAAAATCAAACTTTCTTCACCCTGGAAAACACGAAATGTTGGTGACTTATGTTGCAGCATCTTGGTAAAATAGTCGGTATTGGAGGACGAGTCCTTAATCCCGACAATGTTCGATAATGAGGCCATTCGACCCACCAGCTCCGGAATCAAATTTTTCTGTTTCCAGCGACGTTTGACAATACCCACATTGTTGTAAAGCAGAACGGGAAGGTTGGAAAATGTGCTCAAGTGCTTGATGTGTTGGAAGAGATTCCGGTTGCTGTGATAGCATAATGGGGCGACTACCAGAGCATCAGGCGGCGTTGGCAAACTGGCGATCACAATTACATTTCGCATGGTCTCCTCCAAGGATTTCCCGGTGACGCCTGCCACAACAAGCGAACGGTCCCCGACTTCATCTGCCACAACGGAAATAGCCAACTGCTGCTGCTCAAAAGGTATGTATTGAAATTCGCCGGTGGTGCCCATAACAAAGATACCGTTCACACCGCCCTCAACGGCGTGATTCGCCAAGATCCTAAGGCTCTTTTCGTCCACACGCCCATCGGCTAAAAATGGGGTTACAAGCGGAACAATAATTCCATGCAATTTTTTACCAAGGTCTACCATCCGCCAACTTTCTCCTTTGTCCATCCCATCATGGCTTTTTAATTCATGAATGTATCCTTAACATCCCCGGCAACACGGGTAGAAATACCGAGTTTAAGACAGGTCGCCACAAGCTCCTGCAAGATATCGCCGTAACCGATGGTAATGTGGTTAGACATATGCGTAGCCATGCACTGATCCCTGCCATAGCCGGGAATATATGCATTGGCAATCGGCCACTGAGCCGTGGTTTTTTCTAACCGGTCTTTGGTTTCTTCTTTGGGAAGTTCAATAACCTCACCGGTACCGCAATCCATGCCAATTTCGCCGAAGGTTTCATAAAAGCGAGCCCAGGTAATGAATCCGGGTTTCGAAACTCCCGAGCAGGTACCACCTCCCAGCGGGAAATACATGCTCGGCTGGCGGTGTACTTTTGTGTTTTGCCAGCCCCCAAAATGGGCAGGCGGAGCCCCGCCGGAGATCTCTAAAACCCAGATAAATCTACCGTCATACTCGCGTCCCCAGCGGATGTCGTGCAAGGTGGTTTCCGGAGGCATGCCTTTACGCGCATAAATATCATTCATCAACACCTGGGGGATGCCCGAGCCCATGTCGCCTTCATTGAAGTGCACAATGGGTTTACCCGCATGGATGATGTTTCCGCTATCCGGATCGATGACATCCGGCCGTTCGGAATTGTTCAGCATGCCTTCGGCCAGATCCGATGCAGCCACGCAGCGTACCAGGCCTACCTGATAGGGAATACCGATGGCGCTGAGGCCGTACCGCAAATAAAACCGGGCGGCTGCCGAATACATCTTCATTTGCTCCAGTACCTGGGTCTCGACTAATTCTTCAGCGGTATCTTTGCCCCAGTCAAACCATACGCCCTTGTCCTGCAGCCATTTCAAATGGCTGCGGGCTTCATTATCACTCACTAAATTCATCTCGGCCACAAGATCCGACTGGTTGAGCAGCTCGATCGGCATGCCGATGGCTCCCAATTTTGCCGGGTTCATCACCGCATTCAGCATACCCATGCATCCGGGATCCAATTGGCCCATAATGCGTTTGTTCCTGACGATATCTTTCGCCAGCTGATCACCGAATTCGACCGCATCGGTGGACAGCTTAAGTTTGGCGGCATCCGCCAGATGCGAGGTGTCATAGTCAATACTACCGGTTTCGCACCATGTTTTTAACCGGTTCATGAATTCCGGATCATCTTCAAAGATTTCGCTCCACAGACGGGAATGCTTCACGCATAGACGATCGAGAGTGGCGGTGTGGTTCAACAAGGCCACGAGCCCCGGCCAAGTGCCGTCGAAGTTGGCCAGCAACAAAATCGGACCCTTGTGGGTCTGTAGATTTCCGCATACATGATGGGCGTAAGCCCAGATACTGAGAACAACAACCACCGGCGCAGTCGGTTCTATTTTAGAAAATACATCGGCACCCTCAGTTTGCTTGGTGATAAATCCATGCTTTCGCGCTGGATCGTATTGTGGACATATCTCAGTTTCATATCCGAGCTTAGTGAAAGCCTTTTGAACTGCATCCAATGTCTGTTTTTGCTCGGGCCAGCAGATGACACCGGCCGCATCCCGAAAATCGCCATTGGATATCAAGTAGACTTTTTTACTCATGTTCCTATCCTTTGGTTAAGATACGGTTTCCATGCGTTTATGGATCCTGTTCTGGAACTTGAACATCTCTTTGTAGACGGCATATTTTTCAGCGTGAAAATCGGCCGTAGACGCCTTGGGACGATAAATCTTATCTACCCGGGTCATGGTCCGCATGGCCGACACCACATCTCGATATTCGCCGGATGCAACAGCCCCCAGAATGGCTGCCCCCAGCAAGACCGCTTCCGGTTCTTTGGGGATAATCATCTCACAGCCGGTAACATCGGCGTGTTCTTGAATAAATAGCTCATTTTTCAGGTGACCACCGCACATGTAAATTTGAGAAATCCGATAGTTTTTGGCATTCATAGCTTCTATGATATGGCGGGTACCATAAGCAATGGCCTGCAAAGTGGCTCCGTACCACAGGGCAACTTCGTTAACGCTGGCGTTCAAGGTTAACCCGCTGAGCATGCCCCTGGCGAAAGGATCCGCCCGTGGGGATCGGTTGCCGTGATGATCAGGCAACATATGCAGATTGCTGAAAATATCGATACCGTGCTTTGATTTCAGTTTCTTAACGATGCGGTTTAAAAGGGCGTAAACATTCTGACCTTCAGCCTTGGCTGCTTTGGATATCAACGGATAGGAGGCGTTGTTGCGAATCATGTAATCGATCAATGAACCGGTAGCAGATTGGCCGCCTTCATTCAGCCAAAATCCCGGAATCATAGCGCTGTAGTATGGTCCCCATACACCTCTGATGAATCTTGCCTGAGGTGAGACCGCCATGTGGCACGAACTGGTTCCTCCGATTAATGCGATGGCAAAGTCGAAGGGATTCTTTTTATATTTTGAATCTTTCAACACCGGTCCCAGCGAGCCGATCCCCCCGGCATGCGCATCGATAATACCGACGCCAACCGGGATGCCGGCTACAAGGCCTAGTTCTTCAGCAGCTTTGGTTGTGAGTTCACCGGCTAAATTGCCCATGGGATATGCAATCAACGGTACGCGGTCGTTGTCGAAAAGATCTTCGAGACCTACGTTCTTGAAAAAATCCAACTGATACTTGCCGACAGATCCTTTGTGGCCGAGATAGGTCCATTTACAGACTGTTGTGCACAGGCTTCTTGAATCCGAACCGGTACTTCGATAAACCATGTAATCTGCAAGATCCATGAACTTGGATGCCTTTTTCCAAGTCTGCTTGAGGTTTTTCTTAATCCACATCAGTTTAGGAGGCTCCATCTCAGGAGATATCTTTCCGCCCACATAGCGCAAAACCTGATGCCCTGTGGCATTGACAATTGCGGCTTCACCTGTTGCGCGGTGATCCATCCAAACAATGACGTTTTGATTGGCTCTTTTCGTCGGTGATACCGTCACAGGTCTAAAGCCGTCTGCAAGGGCTACCAGCGAACAGGTGGCATCAAAGGACAGGCCGCTGACTGCCTTGGGGTTGATACGTCCGGAATTCAAGCAGGCTCTCACAGCCTTACCCGTTGATTTCCAGATATCTTCTGAAGATTGCTCGGCGAATTCTGCGGCAGGTCGCCAGATTCTAATCGGATGTTCTCCTTTGCCCTGCATTCTGCCTCTCGCGTCAAAAGCGCCTACTCGGACACTTCCTGACCCCACATCAATACCTAAATAGGTTTTTCTCATTTAATTCTAATCTCTTTGTTAATTTTTTGACTTTGCGAACCCTCTTCGAGGTATCGGCACATCTCAAGGAGGCTATTTATTTTCCAATCCGGAGTCGTATGCTGAATATCAGCGAAAACTATATCACATGGAGCAAGATCTTCAAATATACGACGCAAATCCAGTGCGATAGATTCCAGCGGTTTCTCCAACAAGGCCACCGGAGAATACATTACCGCCCGCCTGGTTTTCGGAAATATCTCTTTAACTCTTACAAAATCCGAATCCATGCCCATGTCCAGGTAGCCTAAATTGGGTAGCCGGCTCAATGCATCGATATATGGTGTGATATTCCAATTGCACGTATGAACACCAAATCTTTCGAAATTCGAAGATATCTTTTTGTCGTATGGAAATACGAACTCAGTGTACGTGTCAGGAGAAATCATATTCATGACACAGTTGCTTACACTGAACTGATTGATATAGAATCCGGACATTCTTTGTCGTTCCTGAACCATTTTGGCGAGCCGGATCATGACGTCACAAATGGTGGAAAAAAACTGATGGACGAAATCAGGCCTGTCAGTAAAGTCGGTAAAGATATTCTGGCCCCTCAAATGAAAGGCATTATTCAAAATTCCTTGCCAGTTCAGGTATCCGTGAATCTTTCCCCATTCAGATGCAATAACGTCCATTTGACTGAAAAGTTCTTCGACAAAATGGGATTGAAGTAATCTGCCAGCATCGAGTTTTTCTAGTTCTTCGAATGAGAGCTTCTTTTGAGGCACCATGTCTGGCCATTGGTCTTTAGCATACACCAATGGCACACCATACAGACATTGGATAACATATATGCCAAAAATCCCAGAAATGGTTGCCAAATCATCTTTCTGGGATAAATCCCAGTGCGATGCTGCTGGAAAGCGGTTCACAAGTTCAGCTTTCATGATTTCAAGGCTTTTGTAGCGATAGTAAGGATCTTTGTGCCACTGTTCGCTGAATTCGACACCACACCTTTTATGATACCATGCAGGTTCGAACCCAATGGATGCCCTCATATCTGTTTCAGAGCCATCTACGGGTTCCCTTCGTGCCGGACTGGCAATAGGGATGTGATTTCTAAGTTGGGGTATATCCATGAAAATTTATCTCGGTTTGTATCCAAAATATAATTTGAAACCATTCGCAAATGTAAAAGGTTAATATTGGATTACATGCCAAAAAAGTCCGGAATAAACGTTACCAATGGGGGAACGTATGTAATGAGAAAGAGTACGCTAAAAAGAACGAACAACATCGGTGTGATCGCTTTAATGACAACTTTAAGCGATGTGTCGGAAATTCCGGAAACAACAAAAAGGAGCATTCCAAATGGTGGCGTTGATAGACCGATCATCATATTGAGCGTAATAACGACACCGAAGTGTACCAGATCGATGCCTAAGGCCTCAATAAGCGGTAATACTATTGGAATAAAAACGAGAATAATCGTCATCGTATCCACAAACATCCCCAGTATGATAAATACGAGATTTATTAGTAATAGTAACATGTATTTATTTGTGGTTACATTTAGAAGAAAATTGGCAACCGCATCGGGTATATGTTCAATGGCCACAATGTATGAAAACACGTAAGCAGAACCCACCAGAAGCGATAGGATGCCCGTTGTTCTGACAGTCGCCATGATAACTTGTAAAAAATCGCTCCAGCTCATAGCACGGTAAATAAATATTGAAATGATGATCGCATAAAATGAAGCAAGAGCACCTGCTTCTGTCGGTGTTACGATTCCCGAGTAGATACCCCCTAATAAAACCACCACAGACATCAGTGCTGGCGTCGCCTTGAAGGTAATCTTTGAAAATTCTCTTAAAGCAACCTTCGTTCCCCTGGAATAATTACGCTTATTGGCGATATAAGCAATGTATCCCATAAGGGCAAACCCTACCAAAAGACCCGGCAGCATTCCCCCCATAAAGAGTGCTCCAACCGATGCCCCTGATAGCATGGAATAGAAAATCATCGGGATACTTGGCGGGAATACGGGACCAATGGTCGCCGATGCCGCTGTGATGGCACAGCTAAAACCGTCATCGTAACCATGCTGCTTCATAGCCCGGATTTCCATCATACCGAGCCCCGAAGCGTCAGCGAGGGCAGACCCTGTCATTCCTGAAAAAATGATGGAAGCCACCACATTCACATGGCCGAGGCCTCCTCTTCGCCTTCCCACAAGCGCTGATGCAAATGAGAATATCATGTCCGTTACCTTACCAGAATTCATGATTTCGGCCATAAAAACGAAGAGGGGTACCGCAATGAGCACAAAGCTGGAATTAAGACTCGTCAGAAATTGTGTTGCCACCATGCTTATATCAGCTATGGGGCCTTTGGCTAAAACGAAATAAAATATGGAGGACATGAACATGCCCGCGGCAATGGGTATCCGCAAAACAAAAACAAGAATAAACGATACGACAAAGACAATCAGGGCAATGTTCATGCTAATCGTTTCCCCTAAATAGTTTTTTTAAATCAACTAAAAGATCTTTTCCGATTCGCCCGATCATGAAAACCAGAAAGACAATGAAAGGAGAAAATGCGAAATCCATTGGAATTTTTAAGACATTCGATTTCTTAAATCCCATAAAGACGACATAGTCATAGCTGGGATAAAGGGCTATGCAGAAGGAAATAAAAAGAAGAAGATTACCGACTAAACGCATATATAGTTTTACTTTGGGTTTCGTAGCATCATAAACCATGCTGAAGACAACATGAGAATCCGAGCGCTTTGCTAATAGACCACCAAGCAATGCAGTCCAAACAAAGCAAATAAGCGTTAGCTCCATAGGCCATGTCAACGGTACAAGGAAATACCTGCAGAATATCTGGACAATAAACGTAACGAACAAAATAGAGAAAACAGCCATTGGGACATACTTTTCAACCAAATCCAGAATAACTGTCCAGGTCCCTTTCAGGATGTGTAGTCTGTCTTTCATGATCGGTCTTCAACCGATGGGATGTTTGATGGATTGATTAGGAATCGCCTTTTCTCAATGAGGGGGTAATGGTTGTTAGTCAAGCCGGTATACATCTGGGAAAATAATAACCAAAACCTTTTAATTGTGATCGATTCCCAGATGAATACCGACTGAATTTAAGTTTTATTTAGCTTGCTGTATCTTCTCGTATAGATCTAAATCCCAATCTTTGGAAATATCTTTGCTTTCGGTTAGGTAAGAATTTTTGGCATATTTTTGAAACGCGTCTTTATCCGGATCTTCAATAATGATCAGGCCTTTTTTCTTAAAAAATTCAACTAGTTTTGCTTCATTCGCCAGATTTTGCTCATCACATGCTTTACGTGCAACCTCAATGGCTTCCATTACCCAACCTTTCTGCTTGGCGCTTAATGATTGCCACTTTTTCTCATTGATAGTCGGCCAGACAGAGTCCGCGAGGTGATTGGTAAGTACAATATATTTGGTTACTTCATAAAATTTGGCATTCTTATCTGTGGGTAGCGGATTGTCCTGGCCTTCAATGACCCCGGTTTTCAGTCCCATGTAAACTTCGGTAAATGACAT
>JASFGM010000073.1:0-8794 GCA_050123755.1 Desulfobacterales bacterium | reverse complement strand
AGCGGTGCATTTAAGGGCGCAGCCATAGTAAACTATTGCAAGCCCTTAATAACGCAGCAGATGGAAGCCTCCGGCTCGCCGCGTTGTCTCCAGGGTGAAACGTAATGAGATAAAATGATTTTCATCCTTTATACCTGATCGCTATTTTGTTTTGCTTCTAGATTTTGCTTGATATGCTGTCATTAAATATAATCCCAACTTCGCATTAATTTTGATGCAAGATTCAGGTATGAACTCGGTTCAACCGTAATAACCCGATTTCCAAACCGTAATTAATAATGAAACAGGAGGAAGGATCATGGCAGATCGTCTGAAGTCTGCGGTATTGCGTGCCACGATTATCGTCATCTTGGCTTTCACAGCGCTCATATTGGTGCCGGAGGCAGTAGCGGAACAGTCCGGCACTTTTTCAGGGACCTGGATTGCCAGTGGCCAGCGCCAGACGTTTGATTTCGTGGCGGGTCGCGAGGTCGGCACCTTCAAGCTGGCAGGAAATGTTAGCCTCAAGGATGAATTTCGTGGGATAGAGGATTTCTGGGCTGAGTGTGTAGGTCTCTCGGATTCGGTGGCAGGCGGCACTGTGCGATGTGTCTGGCGGAGCCTGAAAGGCGAGAAGGCCTACAGTGTTCTCAGAGGCCAACCACTTAAAGAAGGCGTCAAGGTGACCGGAGAATTTGTTGGCGGTACCGACAGTCTGAAAGGGCTTACGGGAACGTTTATCTTCACCTGGTCATCTGTTTTTATAAATGAGAGCCAGGGCATTTTTACGGGCCACACAAAAGATCTCAAGGGTACTTACAAAATTCCCTAATGGAAGGAAAATTATCATGTGGATTATTGAACTTTTCGTTGTATTCGTCTTTATATTTCTGGGTGCCCGCCTGGGCAGTATCGGCATCGGATTTGCCGGGGGTCTGGGAGTTCTGGTTCTGGCACTGGTATTCGGACTTAAGCCGGGCGATATACCCATCGACGTTATCCTGATCATCATGTCTGTAATCGCCGCGATAGCCGCCATGCAGGTAGCCGGCGGTCTGGATTATCTGGTACAGCTGGCTGAACGCATTTTGCGGAGCAACCCCAAATACATTACTTTCCTGGCACCGCTGGTTACTTACACCATGACTATTTTTGCCGGTACCGGCCTAACGGCCTTTTCAACCCTGCCGGTCATTGCGGAGGTGGCCAAACGAGAAGGTATCCGTCCATCTCGACCACTGTCCATTGCAACCATCGCCTCGCAAATAGCAATCACGGCTTCTCCCATCTCCGCGGCAGTGGTATTCTTAGCGGGGGCACTGGAGCCGGTTGGGGTCGGTTATGTAGAATTGTTGGTCATATGCATCCCCACCACTTTTGTCGCAGTGATGCTGACCGCTTTCATTGCCAATTTCCTCGGCAAAAACCTTAAAGACGACCCGGTTTACCAGGACCGCCTCGCCAAAGGCCTGGTGGCGATACCTACCGATAAAGAAAAGCAGCAACAGGAAATTCCACCAGGTGCCAAAACCTCCGTGCTGATCTTTCTGATCGCGATTATCGCTGTGGTCTGTTATGCCATGGCCATCAGCAGCACGGTTGGCCTGATCGAAGATCCGGTTCTGAAACGCGATGCGGCCATTATGACATTTATGCTGGCGGCAGCCACTGCGATTGCCCTGTTTTGCAAGATCGACTGCAGTCAGGTGCTCAATGCTGCGACTTTCAAATCCGGTATGAGTGCCTGCATATGTGTGCTCGGTGTGGCCTGGCTCGGCACTACTTTTGTTGCTGCCCATATCGATGAAATCAACGTATTTGCCGGTAATTTACTGGAGTCCAAACCGTGGCTTCTTGCCGTGGTGCTATTTTTTGCTGCGATGCTGCTTTACTCCCAGGCGGCCACTACCCGGGCGCTGATGCCGGCAGCGATCGCACTGGGCGTCAGCCCGGTGGCGGCAATCGCTGCTTTTGCTGCTGTCAGCGCTTTGTTCGTTCTGCCGACCTACCCTACTCTACTGGCGGCAATTGAGTTCGATGATACCGGTTCTACCCGCATCGGCAAATATGTTTTCAATCATCCGTTTTTGATCCCTGGTGTTATTTGTATTACTCTGGCAGTGACCTTCGGTTTTCTGCTAGCACCGTTGGTAATTAAAGTTTTTTAGCAAACTTTTAGCGTATATCGTGGCCAACCACGACATTGTAGTTGAATTTTTAATGGTGCGTATTCTGACAAGAAAAGAATCAAAGCAAGCTAATATGAAACAGATAAGGAGAGCCCGTTATGATGAAAATTGATGAAATCCTTAAAACGGCGTCTAAACGAATCGGCATCGATCAGTCCGACCTGCAGGACTTTTTCGCCCAGGGGGAACAGCTCACTTATGAAGCCGAAGAGTGGCTGTTTCACGAATCCACACCGCGACGCTGGGGTGGCATTATTCTAGATGGTGAAGTAGATATCGTGCGCGGTCTGCACGGATCGACGAAGCATTATGCGGTGCTGGGAGCCGGTGAAATGATCAGCGAAGATGCGTTTTTAGGTGATGTTCCTCATACCAGCGGCGCTTTGACCCGCCTGGGTGCGACGGTCTGGCAGATAACCACAAAACAGATTGAGGCGTTTCGTACTGAAAAACCCGACCTGTTTTTTCGGATTGTGGCCCGGGTGGCGGCAGGCATCAGCGAACGGCTTCGGGTTGTGTCCCTAAGTATCGCACACGTTGAGAGTCCGGCGTATCTTAAAGGCGACGTGCGACTTGAACACGATTCGCTTGGAAAACGCGAGATCCCCGACCAGGCCTATTACGGTGTGCAGACCCTGCGCGCCATGGAAAACTTTCCCATTTCCGGTGTTCACGTTAAAAATTTCGAGCACATGATCGAAGGGTTGGCATTTGTCAAAAAGGCCGCAGCCTTGGCCAATCAAGAGTTGGGTGTTTTAGAGGAAGATAAGATGCAGGCTATTTGCGATGCCTGTGACGAACTGCTGGCCGGCAATCTCCATGAGCACTTTACCGTGGACATGTTTCAAGGAGGAGCCGGAACCTCCACCAACATGAACGCCAATGAGGTGATTGCCAACCGGGGATTGGAAATCATGGGGCACAAAAAAGGGGAATATGACTATCTACATCCCAATGATCACGTCAACTGTTCCCAGTCAACCAATGATGCCTACCCGACATCTATTAAACTGGCGGTTTTGCTGTCATTAAAAGATCTGTTAGGCGCCATGGCGGAACTCAAAGAAGCATTGGAATCCAAAGCCCAAGAATTTGCCGATGTGTTGAAAATGGGGCGCACGGAAAATCAGGACGCCGTTCCGATGACCCTGGGCCAAGAATTTTCCGCCTATGCCGTTATGATCGAAAGTGCCGCGGCCGCTCTGGAACACGCCGAGGACGAATTCCACGATATCAATATGGGGGCCACGGCCATTGGTACAGGTATCAACAGTCCCCCGGGCTATGCCGATCTTGTCACAAAGAAGCTGTCTGAAGTCAGCGGTTTCGAGCTACGAAGAGCCCGCAATTTGGTGGAAGCTACGCAAAACGCCGGTTCCTTCGCTCAGATGTCGGCCACCATGAAACGGGTGGCGGTACAGATATCAAAAATCTGCAACGACCTGCGCTGGTTGTCGTCCGGACCGCGTTGCGGCTTAAACGAGATCAACCTACCGCCCATGCAGCCGGGATCTTCGATCATGCCCGGCAAGGTCAACCCGGTGATACCCGAGCTGGTCAACCAGATTTGCTATCAGATCATCGGCTACGATGCAGTGGTGTCCATGGCCGCCGAAGCCAGCGAACTGGAGCTGTGTATGGCCGAACCCATCATTGCCTATGATCTTTTGCACGGCATGCTGATTCTCAAAAATGCCTGCATTACTTTGGTCAGCCGCTGTATCGTCGGCATAGAGGCCAACAGGGAAATCTGCCGTCAATATGTGGAGAACAGCATTGGCCTGGTTACCGCGCTCAACCCGGTGCTGGGCTACGAAAAATCAGCTTCTATTGCCAAGGAAGCCCTGAAAACCGGCGCTAGTGTATATGAACTGGTGCTGGAAAAGGGTTTGATAAGCAAGGAAAACCTGGACGATATGCTGAAGCCGGAGAATATGACCGATCCGCGGGAAATCCCCAAATAATTTAAATTGAGTAAACTCAATTTATCTGTTGTTAGTTGTCAGTGGTCCGTTGTTGAATAGAAAATTTGCCTCACTTTTATATTATTTTTCGCACTGTGCCTTAATTTTGAAATTAAGATTTTAATCCACTTTATTTACAACGGACAACCTACGACGCCCAACTGACACCGATCGTTTTCGCCCGAATGGGTTTAAAGAAAAATTAAATACCATTAGCCTCAATATCTACTAACAACTCCAACAAAGGAGGAATCCCATGAACTGGTATCTATTCATACTCGGTTCATCCGTTGGCAAAAAAATACTGATGGCGGTGACAGGTCTTTGCCTGATCGGTTTTTTGGCGGTGCACCTGCTCGGCAATTTTATGGCCTTTGCCGGGGCCGAAGCGTTCAATGGATATGCGGCCAAACTGCATTCGTTACAACCGTATTTAAGCGTTTTTAACATCGGGCTGGCAACATTGGGACTGATTCACATCGGGGTCGGCATTATTCTCTTTTTCGAAAACCTGAAGGCCCGGCCGACAAAATATGAAGTCTTCAATAATCCCGGTGGCCTTACCATAGGATCCAAGACCATGGCCTACACCGGCGTCTTAATTCTTATATTTGTCATCCTGCACCTGTTAAAGTTCACTTTTGTCGATAAATCCGTCACCCCTATCTATCAGCAGATGGCGGCCGCCTTTGCCAAACCGGCCTGGGTCCTGATGTACGTGGTGGCAATGGTTATTGTCGCCGTGCACATCAGCCACGGATTTTGGAGCATGTTTCAAACATTCGGCATTAACCACCCGCGCTACATGCCCTTGATTATGAAACTGGGTCTGGTGGTGACGTTCGTGTTTGGCATCGGGTTCGGAATTCTGCCGATTTATTTGTTGATTATCGCCTGAAAAGAAAATTGAAGATTGTCTATTGTCTATTGAATAGTCAATCCAAAAGGCTCCTTGATTCGACAATCAACATTCGTCATTTTTAGAAGGAGGATCAACCATGCAACAGTTGGACGGTAAAATCCCTAGTGGCCCGCTGGCTGAGAAATGGGATCGGCATCGGATGGAAATGAAGCTGGTCAATCCGGCCAACCGACGCCGATTTAATATCATTGTTGTCGGTACCGGATTGGCCGGTGCATCGGCCTCCGCCAGCCTGGCCGAGATGGGTTATAACGTCAAAACCTTCTGTATCCAGGACAGTCCGCGTCGCGCCCACAGCATCGCCGCCCAGGGCGGTATCAATGCGGCCAAAAATTATGCAAATGACGGCGACAGCATCTGGCGGTTTTTTTACGACACGATCAAAGGCGGTGATTTCCGCGCCCGCGAAGCCAATGTGTATCGCCTGGGGCAGGTGAGCAACAACGTCATCGACCAGTGCGTGGCTCAGGGCGTTCCCTTCGCACGGGAGTATGGCGGACTTCTGACCAACCGGTCTTTCGGCGGTGTCCAGGTATCCAGAACGTTTTACGCCAGAGGGCAAACCGGTCAGCAGCTATTGCTGGGGGCCTACGGAGCGCTGTCTCGTCAAATCGCTGATGGACAGGTCAAAATGTTTCCACGTTATGAAATGCAGGATCTGGTGGTGGTCAACGATCGGGCGCGGGGGATCATAGCCCGAAACCTAATTACCGGAGATCTCGAACCGTACGCCGCCGATGCGATGATTTTGGCCACGGGCGGATATTGCAACGTGTTTTACCTATCCACGAACGCCATTTCATCCAATGCCAGCGCTATTTTCCAAGCCTATAAAAAGGGTGCTTATCTTGCGAATCCGTCATTTATTCAAATTCATCCCACCGGTATCCCGCATTACAGCGATCACCAGACCAAGTTGACCCTGATGAGTGAGAGCCTGCGCAATGACGCGCGGGTATGGGTTCCTAAAAATCCGGACGATGAGCGACCAGCCAACGACATCCCGGAAAACGAACGCGATTACTATCTAGAGGAGAAATACCCGAGCTTCGGTAATCTGGTGCCCCGGGATGTGGCCTCTCGCAATGCCAAAGAGCAGTGTGATGCCGGCAAAGGCGTCGGGCCCACCGGACGTGCCGTATATATGGACTTTTCAGAAGCCATTAAACGTGACGGCAGAGATATCATTTCTCGTAAGTATGGCAACCTGTTCGACATGTACAAAAACATTATCGATCAGGATCCGTATGAAACGCCGATGATGGTCTATCCATCCGCACATTTTACCATGGGCGGCCTCTGGGTGGATTACAACCTGATGAGCACCGTCCCCGGTCTGTTCGTGCTCGGTGAAGCCAACTTCTCAGACCATGGGGCCAATCGTCTGGGTGCCAATTCGCTCATGCAGGCATTGGCGGACGGTTATTTCATCGCGCCATACACTATCGCCGGCTACCTCGCCGAAGCCGACCCATCGGATTTAAGCCCCGATCATGACGCATTCAAAAAGTCCCTTCAAGCGGTTGACGCACGCGTCAAGAGGCTCTTATCCATAAACGGCAAACGCACAGTTGACAGCCTCCACAAGGAACTGGGCAGAATTATGGAGGATTATGTGGGCGTAAAGCGAAACGAGACAGGCTTACAGGCGGCAATAGAAAAGGTCCGAGGACTAAGAGAGGAGTTCTGGGATAATTTAAAGGTTCCAGGAAATAATCGCAGCTACTGCCTTAATCTCCAAAAGGCGGGGCGTCTGGCTGATTTTCTGGAGCTTGGAGAGCTGATGGCGATCGATGCGCTGGATCGCAAGGAATCCTGCGGTGGCCATTTGCGTGAGGAGTCGCAAAGCGAGGAGGGCGAAGCTATCCGGGACGACGAGAATTATAGCCACGTGTCGGCCTGGGCATACAAAGGCGATGACGATGCTCCTGAACTTCACAAAGAACCGCTTGCTTTTGAAAATGTCGAACTAACCCAAAGGAGCTATAAATAATGAGTGCACAATCAACCATTAACATCACCCTAAAAGTCTGGCGCCAGGAAGGACCGCAGGAACGGGGCCGGTTCGAAACCATTTCTGCCGAAGACGTGGATCCCGCCATGTCGTTTGTAGAAATGCTGGATGCTCTAAATGAGAAACTGATTCTCGAGGACAAAGAACCGATCGAATTCGACAACGACTGCCGTGAGGGAATTTGCGGTACCTGTGGAGCAATGGTAAATGGCATTCCCCATGGTCACGGCAAAGGGATGACCATCTGCCAGTTGCACATGCGCGCGTTCAGCGACGGCGACACGATTGTGGTGGAGCCGTTTCGATCCCGGGCCTTTAAAGTGGTCAAAGACCTGATAGTGGATCGGAGCGCATTGGATAAAATTATCCAGGCCGGCGGTTACATATCGGTAAATACCGGCGGTACACCAGATGCCAATGCCATCCCCATAGCTCAGGAGACTGTTGAAGAAGCAATGGACGCAGCAGCCTGTATCGGCTGCGGAGCCTGTGTGGCAACCTGTCCCAATGCATCAGCCATGCTGTTTGTCAGTGCCAAAGTCTCGCAATTTGCATTGCTGCCCCAGGGTAGACCGGAAGCAAACACCCGTGTGCTGGCGATGCTAAAAGAAATGGATGCCTGCGGCTTCGGCAACTGCACCAACCACCGGGTGTGTGAAAGCGCTTGCCCCAAAGAAGTGTCGATCACTCACATCGCCCGTTTTAACCGGGAGTTCTTGAAGGCGGGATTATTCAGCCGTTTGCCTATAAAAAAATCAGGAGGATGAAACCATGAGACTAGTTTTGATCAGCAGCTTATAGCGCTTTTTACGGACACCCTTTAACTTATATTTAAGTTGTGCGCGTTGTGCTAAGCCGCTTCCACCCGGCACGGTATAAACCTGTGCAAAGGTGTCCCCAGAGGGTCGCGATGCGTGTTTTTGGTCAAACGATTGACATTAATGCCGAAGACTTTGCCGTCGTATGCCAGTCCGAACCCATGGGGAATCAATACGGTTCCCGCTCGCACCTGATCGCTCACCTGCAGCTCACCCACCTCGCTGCCGGCGACTGTGGTTACTCGAACCTGTTGCCTGTCGATTAAGCCGAAGGCTTCGGCGTCTCCCGCGTTGACTGCCACGGTGCAGGCGCGCTTGCCTTTGTTCCATTCCGGATTGCGCATGAGTGTGTTGGCATTGGTGTCCATGTGCCGCCCGGCATTTAGGATCAGTGGAAACGCATCCGGCATTTCCAGATTTTCAGCTTCTCCGACGGCGTCGAGATCTTTGACCAAATCCTCCATTTCGGGAATATAGACTTCGATTTTCCCAGAAGGTGTGCGTACGGCATCCATGGAATTGTCTATATCGGCTCGACCGACCCAGACACCCTGCGGCCTATCCAACAAGGTCTGGAAGATGCGATCACCCTGATCAATTCCGGGTTCGAAACCGATTCGGGCCGCATTTTTGCGAAATACTTTAGGAGCGCTCATCAACAATCCCCAAAGTGCGGCCTTGGCCGCACTGTCCCATACGTTTCCCAGGGTTTTAGCCAGTATAAATGGCATGCTGGCAAGCGCCTTTGATTCCGTGCCGGCCCATTCCATCAGTTTGGTGCCGAATGTCAATCGATCGCCCTCCGCCGCATCATGCAAAGCGTCGGGTATTTCAGGAATCAGGCCCAGTTTATCGGCCAGCCGGGTGAAAATTTCGGATGCCTCCAGACACTGATCGGGCGGATCGAC
>JASFGM010000072.1:0-8835 GCA_050123755.1 Desulfobacterales bacterium | reverse complement strand
GCCTCAATACGATCGGCACCAACTTCGGCCGGATTTTTTATGCGGATGGGCATTCCGGCGCAATTTTGGGCATCCACCCATTGAGGCGCATGGCCTAGATATTTTTGGCAGAAAGCATCCAGGATAGTGACCATGGGAGGAACCACACAGGAGATAAAGGTTCGATCAACATCATGCGGATCAATATTGTTAACCGAGAAAAGACTGTTAATCAATACGTTAAACTCATCTTCGGTCGTACTTCGCTCCGTGTGGACTCGCCAATCTTTCAGTAGTTGGCTGCCGGAATAAACTCCCAAAACCATGTTGGTATTGCCAACGTCGATTACCAGAAGCATAGCAATTACTCCTTGTCCCTTTCGGCTCAGTGTTCAGGTTTCAGGTGTCAGGGCGCTAAATGCTATATCGAATCCTAAAAATCTATTTGGTACCACTCCCAGTCCGCAGTCTTCCAGGCCAAAGGCAGGCCCTTCGGGCCAAGGGCTGACGCCTGATACCCGAAACCTGAAACCCCATTTATGACCTGTGTTTACTTGCTGAGCTTAACGGTAAATAATTTCGGCTCGACAATCACAAGTGATGTTTTCACCGGTAACGTAATCGTTGCACGTCTGACATAAACACCGGGGTTTAGATCTTTGAGTTCAACAAGCACCCGTATATCCTTTCCCGCATGAAGGTTCTCGACGACCTTCTGAGGACCTTTGATTTCAATCGCAATGGTGGGCGGTGAAATGCTGAAATTAAAGGGCGTATTTTCGCCTTCAACCAAAATATCCGTAAATCGTCTCGTGACCTCTTTTTCAGCAATGTATATCTCAGCAAGAATAATTCCCGATGAAGCACAAACTTCAACGCCTGCCCCTAAGTCCAGGGCAGTCTCCTTTTTAAAGGATTTCGACCGTCCGTTAACATCAATTGGTTTGGTCAAAACGGCATCGATGGCGTCCAATACCATCTCAGGCCCACACAACATTACCGTCGACGGTTTTGTCAACAAATCGTCAACAAAAAAACCGGCCGCTGGTTTGCCGGAAACAGAAATCATAATCGGTACCTGCTTTTTCAGTCGGCGGTCGACCCTGACGGTCAAATAGGCCGGATTGACACAGGTGATCTTAACCCCGTCAGGCATCTGAAGCATGTCAGGGTTTATCGGGATCGACTCAACGCCGATGGTAACACTGGATAGGTCCAGGCTATACCTTGGTTTATTGAGCGAAAGATACTCTAAGGCCGATAACGCCCCCTGGACTCGAACCTCAATCTCTTTAAGCGGGGGACCGACCAGCGTCAAACCTTCCGGGAGTTTATACGGGTCGATAGAAACCAGGATTTCGGTCTCATGCTCATCGGCAGCGCGTCCCGGCAGACAAAAACACATCAGGAGGCTCAGCAGAACTCCAAATAACCTTAGAATATTTAAACGTGCTCGGCGGTCCCAGTGGTTCTTTATCACAGATCGCCCTTCCGTTGATGCGTTTAGACGTAGGTTTCAGGTTTCGGGTGTCAGGTGTCAGGATTCAATGATTGAGGAATTCAGGAATTGAGGGATTTAGGAATTAAAATGATAGAATACCTTCGATTCCTAAATTCCTGAATTCGTAATTCCTAAATTTGCCTGCTGACACCTTAAACCACCATTATTAGGACTTTTACAACATATTCGTGGCACATGGCACTATGTATCCTGGGCGGCCCTCATGGCATCTAAAATCCTGATGGTTGCCCGTGTATTGGCAACATCATGCACCCGGACGATATGCGCACCCCGTAAAACAGCTGCGGCAACTGCGGCCTGTGTGCCGGTTTCAACAATAGGCGAATCCGCAGAGATATCTTCGCTTTGCTCATCTTTTAACAGTTTGCGAATAAAGGCTTTTCGAGAAGGACCAATAAGAATGGGCACCTCCAGTGAGGCAAACGACTCAAGATGGTTTATTAACAAAAGATTATGAGATACTGTCTTCCCGAATCCGATTCCGGGATCAATGATGAGCTTTGATTTTGATATACCCTGAGCCTCAGCTCGTCTAATCGCATCCTCCAGAAAGTCCCGAATTTCGAAAATGAGGTCATCATAGGAGGGTGATTTTTGCATGGTTTTGGGGTCACCCAGCATATGCATGAGCACCACCGGAATGTCGAACGCCTTTGCCACTGCCGCCATATCGGGATCAAAGCGTAGTGCGGAAATATCATTGATCATCGATGCCCCCGCCTCAATGGCCCGCCGAGCAACAGCTGCTTTCATCGTATCAATGGAAATCGGAATGGATATGCGCTTGGCAAGGTTTTCGATGACCGGTATAACCCGTTGAATTTCCTCATCTTCAGCTACAGGCTCGGAGAAGGGCCGGGTCGATTCACCACCAATATCAAGGATATCGGCACCGTCGGCTGCCAGTTTTTCCCCCTGAGCGACCGCAGCGTCAAACGTAAAAAAATTCCCACCATCCGAAAACGAGTCCGGCGTGACATTGACGACACCCATAATAGAGGTCTTGCGCCCGAACTCCATGTCATAACCGGCCCATGAAAGTCGATATGTTTTTGGGGAATCCGGCATATTAAGACTGACCGGCGGCAGTTTCCTTGGTGGCTTCTTGATCTTCAGCGGATTTTGAAGGCAATTCGATACCGGGTCTAAGGGAATGAATCAATTCATCCAGCTCTTTGCCCATAACGGTTTCTTTTTCGAGGAGTACTTCCGCCAGTTTATGAAGAATATCTAAATTTTCATTTAAAACGGTTTTGGCGCACCCATATGAGTCTTTAATCAGCTTGTTGATCTCTTCATCAATCTTTTGAGCCGTGGCTTCGGAGTAATCCCTGTGCTGGGCAATTTCCCTTCCGAGAAAAACCTGCTCTTCACCTTTGGCATAGGAAAGGGGGCCGAGTTCATTGCTCATACCCCAGCTTCTGATCATCTGCTGCGCTAAATCTGTGGCTTGCTTGATATCGTTGGCGGCACCGGTGCTGATTCGATTGAAAACGATCTCCTCCGCCACCCGGCCTCCAAATGCGACCGCCAATTCGCTTTCAAGTTGATCTTTAAACTTAAAATCACGTTCCTCAGGTAAAAACCAGGTGATTCCGGCTGCACGACCTCGCGGTACAATGGTAATCTTATTGACCGTATCGGTTTCGGGCAAGAAACGGGCCACCAGGGCGTGTCCGCCTTCATGGTAAGCGGTAACTTTGCGGTCTTCTTCTTTGATGACCTTGGATTTGCGTTCAAGCCCCATATAGACTTTGTCTTTTGCATCTTCAAAGTCCGCCATGCCGATTTTTTCTTTATTGCGCTTGGCCGCCAGCAATGCCGCTTCATTTACCAGGTTCTCAAGATCGGCACCCGAAAACCCGGGAGTTCCTTTCGCCAGAATGACCACGTTGACATCATTGTCAATGGGGGATTTTTGCATGTGAACGCGCAATATTTTTTCACGCCCCCGAATATCCGGCATCGAGACAACCACCTGCCGATCAAAACGGCCGGGTCGCAACAAGGCCGGATCCAAAACATCGGGCCGGTTCGTCGCCGAAATCAAAATCACACCTTCATTGGATTCAAACCCGTCCATTTCGACCAGAAGCTGGTTCAGGGTCTGTTCTCTTTCGTCGTGTCCGCCGCCGAGTCCGGCACCGCGATGCCGGCCGACGGCATCGATCTCGTCAATAAAAATGATGCAGGGCGCATTTTTTTTGCCCTGGACGAACAGATCCCTCACCCGGGAAGCGCCCACGCCTACGAACATTTCCACAAAATCCGAGCCGCTGATGCTGAAGAAGGGCACTCCGGCTTCACCCGCAATAGCCCGGGCCAAAAGGGTTTTCCCGCAACCCGGTGGGCCGACCAGCAAGACGCCTTTGGGAATACGACCGCCTAATCGGGTAAATTTTTTGGGATCTCTGAGAAACTCAACAATTTCAATCAATTCTTCTTTGGCCTCATCGATACCCGCAACGTCTTCAAAGGTCACTCTTTCAGATTGATCCGACATCAAACGGGCGCGACTTTTACCAAAAGAAAGGGCTTTACCTCCACCGGCCTGCATCTGGCGCATGAAAAAAATCCATACCCCGATGAGCACGATCATTGGAAACCAGGAAACCAAAACCGACATATACCAGGGATTTTCAGAAGGCGGTTTGGCGTTGATGACAACGCCTTTTTGTCGGAGGATCTTAATCAGATCGGTGTCCTCCGGGGCGTATACCTTAAAACGGCCGTCGTTGACATCGCTTACGTAGAGTTCTTGGCCTTGGATGACGACACTTGCGACGCGCTCATCATCGACCATTGCCAGAAATTGAGTGTAACTGATGGAGGTTTCGGCCATGTGCTGTTTGCTGAAAAGTTGATAAAGCATGACCATCATCAATGTGATGACTAGCCATAATGCCAGGTTTTTATAAAATGGATTCAAAGACAATTACCTCCCGGATAAAGAAAAATTGAAGATTGAATATTTAAGGTTCGCCTCCGGCGGATCAATTTTAAATTATTATGACGGAGCGAAGCGACTTGTACAAATATTCAATCCTCAGTATCGTGTATCTTGGCGTAAATATCAAGTATCAATTGTGAAACAGAACGGCACAAACCTCCAGGTGCATAAGACTACAGTAAAGTTAATCATCATAGCGCCTTAGGCAAGCAAAAGTTCAGCCTTAAGTATTCTGCGGGTTTGGGGGCCTAATTTTGCGAAATTATCCATTCGGTGACCCACCACCCAGATGATTCTGTGCTGACTGAGAACAATCGGACATTTTGCTCTTTCAGGTCGGGATATTTTGTGATCAATAAAAAATTTTTTCAATTTCTGGCTACCGCTCAAACCCAGCGGTGAAAAACGGTCACCTGGCCTAACGTTCCGGATAACAAGCGGAAACTGTATCCTATCCATATCAAAAAACGCGATTTGATGCCCGGATGAGTCCAAATCAGGCAATTGTGCTAGAGGGATTTCACTAAAGCTAATCTGTACCTCGGCCTCCTCAATAAAAATTTTAGCGGGCGCTGATAGCTGGTACTCGTAAGCGTGTGTCTGCGATAGGAAAGAGGCTCTGTCGGGACCCCTTCGGCTTAGGCCTTTTTTGAATATCGTCAGAACATTGTTGTCGCGCCGAATCCCAATGCGGTCGGGTAGATCCAGTAAACCGTAAATCGGCCCTATTTGAGCCAATTGACATGCAGACTCAACATGGGCAAAGGTCATGCGCCTCAAGTTTCCCTGCACCCATAAAATGGCCTTTCGAATCAAGCGTCTTCTGACAGCCACCGGCTGTTGATTCAGCTCCGCAATGGAAAGACCAAGCTTGTTTTTTTCCTCAAAAACAATCGCTTTTTCATAAATCGGATGGATTAGATCTTCAATCCAGGCCTCTTCGGCGCCCATAATGGCGGTCAGCCGGTTGAGCGAATCGATTAATTTTGGATTATATCCGCTTTTAAGTTGGGGTATCAGCCTGGTGCGAATCTTATTGCGATGAAATTTTAGATCCCAGTTCGATGAATCCGTAACATAATCCAATTTTTTCACGGCCACATAGTCCATAATTTCCGAGCGTCTCAGGTTAATCAGGGGCCGAACAATTTTATTATCGCGTACCGGCGCTATCCCGGATAAACCCAACGGGCCGCTTCCGCGCAAAAGATTCATCAAAACCAGCTCGGCATTATCATCACCATGGTGCCCGAGTGCAATTTTGCCATAACCGTATTCGGCCGCAATGGAATCGTAGAAACGATAACGTACCTGCCTGGCCGCGTCTTCAAGAGACAGACGGTGTCGTTT
Organism: Desulfobacterales bacterium; assembly: GCA_050123755.1. Lineage (GTDB taxonomy): Bacteria > Desulfobacterota > Desulfobacteria > Desulfobacterales > JAHEIW01 > JAHEIW01. The sequence goes on along the minus strand of JASFGM010000072.1, from coordinate 3,034 downwards.
CTGATAATGGCGGACATCTTCCCTGCCAATGTAAACGGGCAATTCAAGTTGTTTGGCAAGAGACGCCACAAATGCTTCATCACGATCAGATTCCTTTTTGCGGAGGCAATGATTCAGGTGTGCAATGCCCATGCGCAGCGAATACTTCGGCGCCAACTCGAGCAGAATATGGACTAAGGCTACAGAATCGGCGCCGCCGGATACCGCAACCAAAACGGCGTCTCCATTTTGAACCATGCGATCGGTGCGAAGCGCACGGTCAACCGCTCGGTGGATCTTTTTGTCAAAATGGGAATTCTTAAAACCGTTGTGTTTTGTTGACATGCAGCCATCATTTTTTAAAGATTTTAGCGGTGAGGTTTACAAAAAATAGCCCGCCGGAACTGCTATGGGGAAACCCCTGCAACCTGGCTGTTTATCTAAGGCAGGGCCTCAATTAAGTCAATACTAAACGCGGCAAGCCGCGTTTAGGGTTCCGCCTGAAGCGGTTCAGGTGTCAGGTGTCAGGAAGATACAGAGACAGAGAACAGATGGCAGATGATTAAGGGCTGGCTGTTTTCTGTCATCTGACTTCTGTCATCTGTTTTCTGTCATCTGTTTTCTGACACCTGAAACCTGAAACCTGTAACCTTTATTATTAACCAAAGGCCGGCGGCCATTGAATTTTTTTTGTTGAAAAATCCAGATTATGAAGTATGCTAGATCTGGTTGTGCTAGGCGGGGAGCTAGCGGTGCCCTATTCCCGAAATCCGCTTATGCGGGGCTGAATTCCCTCTTAAGGGTCTTACACGTAGAAAGTCGTAAAACATTTTGATCGGACGCCACGCAACAGACGGTCACGAACCTCGTCAGGTCCGGAAGGAAGCAGCGATAAGTGATGCGGTCTGTGTCGTGGACAGTTTCCGGTCATGTCAATGGGTTACACTCTCTACAAAAGATTCGATGGGGGGTGCACAACCATCTTTTTCCATCAGAAAAAGCCTGCATAAATCCCGCCAAGCCGGATTCACATCTGAAAACTGAGAAAGGCATAAAAAATGACGGTAAGCCCTTGCATTTTTAAGTATAAAACCTTGTTGATACCTGCTTGACATCTATTCAAAATGTCTTACTTTTCAGATCATTAACATTCCCTGCCTTCGGCAATTCAGGAGAAAAGATCGGCGTATGTCACAAAAAAAGAAGATCAAGATCAACATTGACGCTGAAGAACCAGCAGAAAATGAAAACACTGAAAAACCGGCTCCCACCGACGCTAACCCGTCTAAAAGTGAAACTGGGAATGCTGAAAATTCCCTGAAAGAAATGGAAGCCAAGTTTGAAGCCAAAGAGGAGGAGGCCAAAGAGACATACGATCGCCTTCTGAGGGTTTCGGCTGATTTTGAGAATTACAAAAAACGATCGACACGTGAAATGGAGGAATTTAGAAAGTACGCCAACCAATCTTTGCTCAAAGAGATGCTCTCGGTTGTCGACAATCTGGAACTGGCCATCAATTCCTCAAACGAAGGGAAAAAAGCCGATAAAACCCTGATCGAAGGCCTGAACCTGACACTTAATGAGATCCTGCGGGTATTCGAAAAATTTGATGTTAAACCCATAGAGGCGCAGGGTACAACCTTTGATCCTGCCTACCACGAAGCCGTCATGCGTGAAGAAACCGATGATTATCCGGAAAACACCGTGATTAGCGAGTTTCAAAAAGGGTACCTCATCCATGACCGCTTATTGAGGCCGGCCATGGTGGTGGTTGCCGCGCCGAAAACAACAACCCACAAAGATAAAAAAGCATAAATAAACAGCTTAACAGACATATAAAATCATATGACATAAAAGATTTGGAAAGGTAAGGAGGTAATCGAAAATGGCTAAGGTTATTGGAATTGATCTCGGCACCACAAATTCGTGCGTTGCCATCATGGAGGGTAGTGATGCCAAAGTCATCACCAATCCGGAAGGCGGGCGAACGACACCTTCGATCGTTGCGATTTCGAGCAGTGACGAGCGACTGGTAGGCCAGATCGCGAAGCGGCAGGCAATCACCAATCCGGAAAATACGGTCTTCGCGGTCAAACGGCTGATCGGGCGCAAATTTAAATCAAAAGAAGTTCAAAATGACGTTAAAATTCTGCCCTACAAAATCGAACAAGCATCCAACGGAGATGTTCATATCAAAATTAGGGGCAAATTGTACAGTCCGGCGGAGATCTCCTCCTATATTCTGGCCGATATCAAACATTCAGCCGAGGAATATCTCGGAGAAAAAGTGACGGATGCGGTCGTTACGGTACCGGCTTATTTTGATGACAGCCAGCGTCAGGCGACCAAAGACGCCGGCAAAATTGCCGGCCTCAATGTATTGAGAATTATCAATGAGCCTACAGCCGCATCGCTGGCCTATGGCCTGGATAAAAAACGTGAAGAAAAGATCGCTGTATTTGATCTGGGAGGCGGTACATTTGATATCTCCATTCTTGAAATCGGTGAAGGCGTTTTCGAGGTTAAATCCACCAACGGTGACACCCATTTAGGTGGTGAAGATTTTGACTTGCGGCTTATTGATTACCTGGCAGATGAATTCAAAAAGGATCAGGGAATCGACCTTCGAAGCGACAAAATGGCCTTGCAGCGGCTCAAAGAAGCAGCCGAAAAGGCCAAGATGGAACTGTCGACATCAGTTGAAACTGATGTGAATCTGCCCTTTATCACAGCCGATGCCAGCGGCCCCAAACATCTGAACATTAAACTCACCCGGGCTAAATTGGAATCGTTAGTTGGCGATCTGTTGGACAAGCTGGAACTGCCCTGCAAAACTGCCTTAAAAGACGCCGGCCTGAATCCCAAAGAGATCAATGAGGTGATACTGGTTGGCGGCATGACCCGGATGCCGGCTGTCCAGGAACGCGTGAAGAAAATTTTTGAAAAAGAACCGCACAAAGGCGTGAACCCCGATGAAGTGGTCGCACTTGGTGCCGCCATCCAGGGCGGAGTGCTCAAAGGGGATGTCAAAGATGTTTTGTTGCTGGACGTGACC
>JASFGM010000071.1:0-8838 GCA_050123755.1 Desulfobacterales bacterium | reverse complement strand
GGAAAAGCAGATCTGCCCGGTGTCTCCAAAACCATGTACCTGGGTTACCAGGATTTTAAACAATCTCTGGATAAATTTATTACCGAAGACATTAACCCGGAAGTTATCCGTTTTGTTAAAATGCAGAAAAAGGAAGCTGGAAAATACTTTGAAACGATTACCGGTCCGTACCATGCGATGCTTTCAGACGCCTACGATGAATATATTCGCATGATGAAAAAACTTGGTGTGTCTTTGAACAATGAAGGCCAGCCGAAGATTGAGTTGCCGGACTTATTCGCCCAGCTTCAGCAGTCCGGACTGAATCCACCCAAACTCGTGACAACGATGCATTATTCAGCCAGAATCAAAACGACTGCAATCCTGCGTCTCGGTGTATTCAGCCTCCAGCGGAATTTAAAAAAAATATTAAAAAAACCGGCCAGCAAGCGAGCGGAAGTGGTCCGCCAGGCGTTAAAAGGCGGCACCCAGCAAATGAAACGCGAAACATTAAAATCGGTGGTTGAGCAGTTAAAAGATTATCGCGAGAACTTAAAGTTTGCCTTTTTGCTTAAGCTTGTGGAGAATTCAGCTGATAATTTAACGGATCTGATGCTTGATCGCTTGCAGCTATTTTTTACGGATCTGGCAGCAGTGGCCGACAGATTAGACAGTACCAAAGCCGATAAGCAGCGCACATTAGAAATTTTAAAAGAAATGGATCAATCGACTGCGGAAGTAAAAGGAAGTATCGGCCATTTGCGTAAGAGGATCGAGCAGACCAGCTGAGGTTTCGGCTGATTTGTCATTTTCCAGCTTAATCTGGCACAGGGCCTTAAAATGGGGTTCAAGTGCAAGGCGCCCCATCAGGCGTTTTGTTTTTTAAGTCTGGCTAGATTTTCTCTGGCAAATTCAATCGAGGCGTCAAGGGTAAGTGCCATTTCATAGTATCGGATCGCTTTTGCAGTCTGACCCATATCACGATAATTTGAAGCAATATTGGCGTAGTCAATGGCAGAAGTCGGATCGAGCTGAATCACCTTTTTGAAATTTGTAATGGCCGCTTCATTTTCTTTTAACTTGAAATGGCAGAATCCCATCAGATTATAGATATCGGTTCTTTGCGGATCCAGTTGTTCGCCTTTCTTGAGCACATCCAATGCCTTGCGGTATTCTCCCATATCTTTTAAAGCGACGCCCATATACGAGTAAATACTGGGGACATCCTGTTTGTTGGGCGCCAAATTCAGAGCGTCTTCAAAATATTTGCAGGCCGACTTGGGGTCATCCAGCGCAATTTGACAGGACCCGAGATAAAATTTGATATAGTATTTCCCGGGAATGTCTTTGTCGATCTTTTCAAGTGTAGCAGCGGCCTCACGGGGGGTGCGGTTTTCAGCGATGTGTTTGGCTGCAAACATCCCGACACTGGTACCCAATGCGCGTTCTCTGAAATGGGCACCCGGTATAATTGTATAGAATGCCGGGATTTCAAGATCCGGATGCATCGTATTGATGAGAAACACCTCCATATCATTTTTTGCTAAAGCCCCCAGGCAGTTTTCGACCTCAACCCTTATATTGTTGTCTGATAGATCAGGAAGTGCGCTAATATCAATTTCTTTACCCGGATTCATGACATATTCGGCATCTGCAAGATTTGTAAATTTAGGCAAGCCGCTGGGCACATAGCTTGAAGCCGTGTCAAAATCACCCGCCAGCTGAGCAACTTCGGTGAGCGCTCGGCTGAAGGCTTTCTGGGGGTCGGGCGTTGTGCCGGCGGTCCAGACAATTTCACTCAGCTCCGGGAAAGTGGTTGGATCGTATGCCAGAACGCCGACGCTCGGAATACCGGTATCGAGGGTGAAATCGGAGACGAAAAGTTTAACACCGACGCGGCGATATTTTCCGATCATTTCAATCACCAGCGGGTCGGTCGCCGAATCTGTGCGAATCGCCGGGACTTTCAATTGATTGCGACTGATAATAGATGATGTGTGCCTTTCGATAATTTCACAAATTCCCTGGCTGATCGCCTCCTCAACACAATTGCCGGCCGAGGGTCCATTGAATTCATTGATTGCGAAAAACCAATCGAAAGGTACCAGGATTTTTTCTTTACGGGTGAGATTATAGGCCCAAGTCCATTTTAGAGGTAAATTTTCAAAGATTTTACGGGTGATCGGCAAATCTTCCGATTCATCGTGAACCGATTTGGCAATCATGTCGAAAGGAAGGACCCGGTCGTTAATCTTATAAAATTTTTCGATAAAAAAGTTCTTCGGATTTTTCACAAAGCTGAAAAAACTAAACCGTTCGGCCAGTTCCATAACCGCACTGGCTTCGGATTGGGAGGGCGTTCCGCCTTTACCCATCTGCTTTTTTGTGCCGATGATGCTATGGGCATCGCTGCCGCACAGGCTGAAATAGATGGGGATATCCAATCGTCCGTTGTCGATGCGGATGGTCTGTTTCAGGATATCGAGATTTACTTTTTTCAATTTTTCCTTGAAACGCTTGACAGTCGCTTCCGGAGGTAAAATTTTATCCTGATCAAAGGTATAATTTTTATAGGCATCGTTTAATTCAACTTTAAACTTCATTCATTTTCTCCTTGAGAATTCAGCATACTTGCATTAAATTATTATCAATCAGGGGTTTTAGATTGACCATTAATTATCAATTTGATATGAAGGCGGCTTCTTGTGGGGATGTAGCTCAGATGGGAGAGCGCGGCGTTCGCAATGCCGAGGTCAGGGGTTCGATCCCCCTCATCTCCACCAAATTAACAAAAAATTAAAGCAGATAAATTAGATTTATTAAATTAATACTTTAATTTTATTTATCTTGCGGTTAAACTGCCACAATGTGACAAACACAATCGCAAGCTATTAACCGATAATGCCCGTGATGTCAACCGGCAATGTATTCGGTACTTTCACTATACCCTATCTCAAAAATAGCGATTTATCCTCGAAGACAGAAAAAAAGTTCTAAAGGGGCTTTATCGTTAGATCAATTCCAACTTTAGTCACTTGTTATGATAAGCACTTTTTATAGTTTTAGAACTTTACTATCGGGCAAACGATGCTTATTATATCTATTGAAATAAAACAATCGAGGGGAGGCTACATTTGCTCGTTTGACATCCTCTCGTAAAGGGCAGCGCTTGAGCATCTCAGAGCTGCCCTTTTGGTTTTAATAATTTGATTATGATGCCTTAGAACAAAGCGATATAACCAGTGCGAACATATCGGACCTGTTGATATGCCACGGCAGAAAGTTCAAGGTTTGTGCGTATCAGCGAAGATGGATTTTCGGGCTCTAATCACCAAAAACAAGAGGTTAAAATGATGGAAAACGTTACGGAGGTTGAGCGCAAGACGAAAGAGACTGCCATTCGGGTTAGCCTGAGTTTAACCGGTAACGGTCAATCTGAAATATCTACCGGCATACCCTTTTTTGATCATATGCTCACCTTATTTGCCGTCCACGGTTTTTTTGATCTGGGTGTAAAGGCCAAAGGTGATCTGGAGGTTGATTATCACCATACCGTTGAAGATGTGGGTCTTGTTTTAGGAGATGCTTTTGACCAAGCCCTTGGAAGTCGAAAAGGGATTAAACGATTTGGCCATGCGGCAACCCCTATGGATGACGCCCTGACTGCGGTTACGGTCGATCTGTCTAAACGTCCCTTTTTAGTTTACAATGTCCCGTCATTTACCGCCGCTGGCATGGGGTTTAGCGTCCCGCTGGCAAAGGAGTTTTTCAGAGCTTTCGTGAGTCGCGCAGGACTAAACCTTCATATTAATGTTGCATACGGTGAAAATGAGCATCACATCCTTGAGTCGATCTTCAAGGCTCTTGGCAGAGCCTTAGATCAGGCTGCTTCAATTGATGAGCGCATCAAAGATGTTCGTTCCTCAAAAGGTACTTTATAGTGTTTCGTGTTTAGCATTTTCTCCGCTCGTTATATTTTAAACCAAACACAAAATACCAAATACCAGTCAATACTTTTTACCAAACACAAAATACAAAAAACCAAACAATGCTTATCATCCCGGCCGTCGATATAAAAAATGGAAAATGTGTTCGGCTTCTTCAGGGGCGTATGGATGACGAAACGGTGTATTCCGATGATCCGCACGCCATGGCCGCAAAATGGACCCGGCTTGGCGCACAACTTATTCATGTGATTGACCTGGATGGAGCGTTTGCAAAAGCCCCCCAAAACACGCGGTCGATCCGGAAAATATTAGAGTCGGTGAATGTGCCCATCCAGCTGGGAGGTGGAATTCGTGACGAAGAAACCGTACACATGTATCTCGAGATGGGTGTCAAACGCGTTATTATTGGTACCGGCGCTATAAAAAAGCCGGAGTTTGTTAAAACGGTTTGTAAAACCTATCCCGGGCAGATCGTGGTGGGGATCGATGCTCGCAACGGAAAGGTGGCGATCGATGGCTGGACCCAAACCACGCGGATCGAGGCGATGGAACTGGCTAAAGAGTTTGAAGATTGCGGCGTTGCCGCCATTAATTTCACCGATATCCATCGGGATGGAATGCAGACGGGTCCCAACCTGGATGCCACTCTTCGACTGGCAGAGGCGCTATCGATCCCGGTGGTGGCTTCCGGCGGGGTTTCATCAATTGAAGACATAAAAAATCTATTAGCCTTAGAAACGGCGGGGGTGGCCGGCGTTATTATCGGGAAAGCATTATATAGTGGGGAATTGGATCTGAAAGCGGCATTGGATCTGACGGGTCAAAACACATTTTCATTGAAAGATTAAATCGGGGTTTTAGGCAAAATCTTCTTGACAAACCTTTAAGAACAGATTATTTTTCACGTTTAACAATTTCTTATATTTTTATACCGGGGGCCATAAGTATATAGACTTATGGCAAATTTTTAAGAGCAATTTCAAATTGGCGAATCGGGCGAATAGCAAAATTTGAAAAGCTTCATTCCATTTAAGATCCTTCCGTGCGTGTATATCTTTCCTGTTCCATAAATTATGGAGGTCGCTGTCTTTGGCTATTTTTATCCCTGAAGATAAAATTTTAGAAATTAAAAATGCGGCTGATATTGTGGATATTGTTTCGGAAGTTGTCCATCTGAAAAAGTCAGGGAAAAATTTTTTAGGCCTATGCCCGTTTCACTCCGAAAAAACACCGTCTTTTTCAGTAAGCCCGGAAAAGCAAATATATCACTGCTTTGGATGTGGTGTTGGCGGAAACATATTCAGCTTCCTCATGAAACATGACGGTCTTGCATTTCCTGAGGCGGCTCGGACCCTCGCCAGGCGGTATGGCATTGATATTCCTACAAAAAACCTGACACGTGAACAAAAAAGAAGAATGGGCGAAAGGGAAAATCTGCTGATTATCAACCGGCAGGCGATGGATTTTTTTAGCCGGGCATTGCGCAGCAAATCAGCCGGTATCCGCGCGATGGCCTATTTAAAAAAACGGGGATTTTCCCCCGAGATCATTGACAGGTTTCATCTCGGATATGCGCCCAAAGGGTGGGACCATTTTTTAAACTTTATTTCAAAAAAAGGTACTCCCCTTGCTTTGGTTGAAAAATCAGGACTGATTTTACCTAAAAAAGATAAACGCGGCTATTACGATCGTTTCAGGGATCGTATCATATTCCCGATTCTTGATGTCAACCAGGAGGTCATCGGGTTCGGCGGGCGGGTGCTGGATGATTCTTTACCGAAGTATCTCAATTCACCGGAAACCCCTGTCTATAATAAAAGTCGTTCTTTGTACGGGCTTTATACTGCCAAAGATAAATGCCGAATGACCAACTCGATCTTTATCGTCGAAGGGTATCTTGACCTGCTTTCCCTTCACCAACACGGCATTGAAAATTCCGTTGCGACTCTTGGAACGGCATTGACCGAGGAACATGTTCGCCTGTTGACCCGATATGCTTCCCGGATGGTGCTGGTATATGATTCGGATGAAGCCGGGATCCGATCTGCATTGCGATGTGTTGACATATTTTGGAAAGAGCATGTGGATTTCAGTCGCGGCGACGTGTTTCGCGAAGAGAAAGCAGACACTCACATCCTGGTGTTGCCGAATGAACACGATCCGGATTCATTCCTGATGGAAAACGGGCCAGAAATATTTCTGAAGGCTGCATCACAAGCACCTAGTATTATTACGTTTTTAATGGAACAGGCCATAGGCAAACACGGGCTTACAACCGAAGGCAAGATTCGGGTTATTGCCGAACTGCAGCGACCGCTGGCTGCAATAAATGATAAAGTGGCCAGGTCTTTGTATATCAAGCAGCTCGCCGAGCGAATCGGCATTGACGAAAACATCGTATTGGAAAAGGTTCGCGAGCATCGGTCTGATAAATCGAAAAAGGAATCGCAAGCGCCTCATGACCATGCAGATAAAGGCAGCCGGCTTGAAAAGCAAATCATTGCCATGATGTTACAATTTCCGACGATATTGCCGGCAATCAAAAAGTACAATGTGATTGATTATATTGAGAATGATACGCTCAAATCCATTGGCAAGACTGTTTTGGAAAATCAATTATCAGCGGCCGAGCAAATTTCAGAGTTACTGACATCTATTGAGGATCCGGTGCAGCAGAACTTGATTAGCACCCTGGCAATGATTGAAGAATCGTGGGATGAAAATGGATGTTTGAAGTTAATTAAGCAATTCGTCACGACAGGAAAAAAACATCGCGATAGCAAGATTATAGAACAGATTAAAGCCGCCGAGAAAAAAAACGATCAAGAAACTTTAGATAAGCTATTAAAAAAGAAACAAAAACTGGCGGTGCAGAGCCAAATACAAAAGCTGGCATGACTGCTTAAAAAATAACTGTCGACCAGGGCTTGACTATGCCCATTTAACATATAGTATTTATTAAGTCACTAAGAATTCAAGTTATAATACCAGGTGATCGTATCCGACAATGAGGTGGGATTGAATTTTTGATTTTTCCGGGAGGCGAGTTTTTATGACAACAAAATCTGCTACAAAAAAGGTTAGCGCGAAAACGACCGAAAAAAGGAAAACAGCAAAAAAGACTGGCACAGGACCGCAGCGCGCACAAAGCCCTCAAAGAAAAGCGATCGTCAGGAAGTCCCCAGAAAAAGCCAAAAAAACTGTTGCAACCGCGTCGAAGACCAAAGCAAAGACTTCAAGGGCGAAGACAGCTGCATCGAAGACCAAAGCAAAGACTTCAAGGGCGAAAACAACCCGGTCGAAGACCCGGGCAAAGACTCCAAGGGCGAAAATAACCCCATCAAAGGCCAAGGCAACGGCTCCGAAAAACAAACCGACGACATTGAAGGCCATTAAGCAGTTACTGGCAAAAGGGAAAAAGCAGGGATATTTAACTTACGACGAAATTAATGAATTGATTCCCGAAGAAATGCTTTCCCCGGAGCAAATTGATGAAACGCTCATCATGTTCGATGAAAACGATATTGAAGTCGTTGATGAGAAGACAAAAAAGAAACTGATCACACAGAAACAGAAAAAGGAGAAAAAGTCCGTACCGGGAAAAATTACGGATACAGATTTCGGCACTGTTACGGATCCTGTTAAAATGTACCTGCGAGAAATGGGCCTGGTTACGCTGCTCAGCCGGGAAGGCGAAGTCGAGATTGCAAAAAAAATAGAAGCCGGAGAGCAAGAAGTTTTGCATGCCCTTTTAGAAACCACAACGGGGGCGGAGAGTATCATAAGCCTGGGTGAAGAAATAGAGAGTCAGAACATTCGGCCCAAACATGTGCTTAGAGATGTCGACGAAGGCGATACTTATATTGATGAAATGGCACAGACGGAAAAATTTTTAAAAACGATCCGGGCCATTAAAAAGAGCCATGCGGAAAACAAAACCACCCGGGAAGCGTTATTTTCCGGGAAATTAAATCAGGAAGAACAAAGAAAGCACAGAAGAAACGTTTCGCGACGAATTGATAAAGTATTTGGCCTGTTAAAGGACTGGCGTTTAGAAGCCAGTGTTATTGACGGGATTGAGGAGAATATTCGCGGCCAAATTTTGTGGTTTGATGAAATGACCAAGCTGTTCAGCAGAGGTGCAGATATTGTTGATGCTTCTGTAAAGGAACTCCGCGAGCATTTAAATACCAAGACCAAATTCGTTAAATGGGCTGAAGCGCGCTGTGATCTATCCAAAGAGCAGTTGGGTTCTCTGCACAAAGAGTTAAAGAAAATTCGGCAAAGCGTATCGGATCGTGAAAATGAATTAAAAACATCCAATAGAATGTTAAAACGGGTGATATCTGCTGTTGAAGAAGGTCGCTTTAAAGCCAAGCTCGCCAAGAGCGAGCTGACAAAGGCAAATTTACGTCTGGTTGTCAGCATTGCCAAAAAATATACCAACCGCGGGTTGCAATTCTTGGATTTAATTCAGGAAGGTAATATCGGATTGATGAAAGCCGTGGATAAGTTTGAATATCGACGCGGGTATAAATTTAGTACATATGCAACCTGGTGGATACGTCAGGCGATCACAAGAGCGATTGCGGATCAAGCAAGGACGATACGAATTCCGGTTCATATGATTGAAACGATCAATAAGCTCATCCGAACATCACGTTACCTGGTGCAGGAACAGGGGCGGGAACCCACACCAGAGGAAATTGCCGAAAAAATGGAGATCCCTCTCGAAAAGGTGCGCAAAGTTCTCAAAATTGCTCGCGAACCGATCTCCCTCGAAACCCCGATTGGCGAAGAAGAAGACAGCCATTTGGGCGATTTTATTGAAGACAAGAAATTCATGTTGCCGTCTGATGCGGCTGTCAATATGAATCTCGCCGAGCAAACCAGAAAAGTCCTTGCCACGTTG
>JASFGM010000070.1:0-8907 GCA_050123755.1 Desulfobacterales bacterium | reverse complement strand
TTTAAAGAATGGCCCGGACTCCGCATATGCGGACATGTTCCTGTCCTTTAGCAAATTGAGCCCCACCGGAGAAATTAGCGAAGAGGATCTGGCCAAAGTCTACACGCGCAAACCGCGGCCTCCGTATACCGTTATCGAGCGTGCAGATGGATCACGGGAAAAGATCTGGTGCACCTTTGACTACGAACAGATTGATCTGGACCTTCGTTCACCGGTCACCCAGGAATTGGTCCGCGACTTTCTGATACGCCTTGCACGAACCAACGCCAAAATGATCCGCATGGACGCCATTGCTTATGCAACCATCCGGATTGGAACCAATTGCTTCTTTCTCGAGCCGGATATCTGGGAATTACTGGAATGGCTTAAGGAATATGTAACCCCTTTTGACACGGTTATGTTGCCGGAGGTACACGAACAATACAAATACCATTTGAAATTTGCGGCCAAGGGTTATTGGACCTATGATTTTGCTCTTCCAATGCTGGTGCTGCACACCCTCTATCATCATAGCAGTGAGCGCTTACGGCATTGGCTTCAAATTTGCCCGCGTCAACAGCTGACCACACTTGATACTCACGACGGCATTGGCGTTATTGACGTGGAAGATCTGCTAACCCCTGAAGAAATTGAAAAAACTCTCTCCGGTTTAGATGAAAAAGGGTCCAATACACGCAAGATATATTCAGGTCCTGAATATCAGAACCTGGATATCTATCAGGTCAATTGCACCTATTATTCCGCCCTGGAGTGCAACGACGACTCGTATATCGCTGCTCGAGCAATCCAATTTTTTGCGCCGGGGCTTCCTCAGGTGTACTACGTCGGTCTGCTGGCAGGAGAGAACGACATAGAGCTGGTAGAGCGCACCAAAAACGGCCGGGACATCAACCGTCATAATTACAGTCTGGACGAAATCAAGGTGGAAATCCAAAAACCCGTGGTGCAACGGTTATTGCGGTTGATGGAATTTCGCAACTCTTACCCGGCTTTTAACGGCCAGTTTGTGATCGTCGAAGCACCCGATGACCAGTTGAAGCTGTCGTGGTCGCAGGCCCCCTACCATACTACTGCCAGTATTGATCTGAGGAATTACAGCGTCCAGATTGAGTATTACGACCGGGACCAGCGCAAGACAAACACATTTTCTGCATAGTATCAGATACTGTGCTGCGTGTTAATAATACAAGACAACATTTTATGTCCGGCCATTTTTGGCCTGAATTATGGATTAGACATGACAAACCAAAACTTTTTTTTAAGCTTGTATTGTTTACATTCCGTGCCTAAGTCAAATATATTCAACAATCTGATTCTATAGAATATTTGTTTATCTAATCCAAATAAAAGTCGCTTAAAAATAGAAGTGTGACTACAAATCTTTATCCTTTGCTTTCTTTGATCGTAGCAGCCCAGTCATAATATCCGAGTCTCTGCTTTGCCGTAGAGATTAGCGAAACAACTGAATATAGCATTCCAGATTCAAAGGAGTTAATTTTTCCCCGGGTATGCCTTGCCTTTTATTGAAAGCACAACAAATGCGCCAAAGCCTAAAACACAAAGCCATGCAAATACATCTCCTGTTATTCTCAACCAAACCATCCGTCGGGCGGTTTCGTGACAAGTTGCGCTCCAAATTAAACGACCACGGAAGAATATTCACCCATAAATTAAAACAGGGACGCGCACCGTGAAACATAAAGATCTAGCGCTTAAATTTTATCCCGTTACCAAGAAAAGATGGGCGGATTTCGAAACTTTATTCGGCGAGCGCGGCGCCTGCGGGGGTTGCTGGTGCATGCTCTGGCGGCTGACGCGTAAAGAATTCGAAAACCAGAAAGGCGCCGGCAATCGCAAAGCCATGAAAGCCATTATTGACTCGGGTAAAATCCCGGGCATTCTGGCCTTTTCTCAAGGCCGGCCGGTGGCCTGGTGTTCGGTGGCCCCCCGGGATCATTTCCCGGCACTTGGACGCTCACGGATTCTCAAGCCGGTCGATGATTTGCCGGTCTGGTCGATCTCCTGCCTTTTTGTGGAAAAAAATTATCGCCGCAAAGGGCTGAGCATTCAGCTTTTAAAGGCGGCCGTTGATTATGTTAAAAAACAGGGCGCTGGGGTCGTCGAAGCCTATCCGGTTGAGCCTAAAAGGGACAAAATGCCGGATGTCTTTGCCTGGACAGGGCTGGCCTCGGCCTATACGAAGGTTGGATTTAAGGAATGCGCGCGCCGCTCAGAAACCCGGCCGATCATGCGATTCTATATTAAGGATTAAATGTTATTATCTGAATTTTATGTTTCTTGAGCAAATCAAATCAACAATTAAAAGATACCAACTGGAGATAGCCGACATCCACAATTTAGTCAAAGTGCGGATTCGTATAGCGAAGATACAATTTCAAAAAAACCTTTGCCGGGAAAATTAGTATGAACAATTTAAAGTACAATATTAGCAAATGTTCACGCGCGATCGTTTCTTGCGCCATAATCTCTGATCGAAAAGCTATGTGTCATTGATATATATTAGCCAGCAACACGAACGTTATCTCGATATTTCCGGAGGCTGCAGATTGGTCGATTCATCCAAACTGCGCAGATGTAGATCCCGTTGGGGAAAGGCAATCTCGATTTTCGCTTCCCTAAATCTCCGGTCAATCTCCTGGTGAATTGCACTGCTGACCACCAGCCTGTTATCCGCATCCAGTACCCAGACACGAAGTTCGAACTCCAAGGAGCTTTCTCCGAAATTCAAGAATAACACCTGAGGGATCGGCTCTTCGGCTACATCTGAATTTTGCTTGGCGCTCTCCACCAGCGTCTCCATCACCAGGGAAATGTCCGAACCATAGGCCACTCCTACCGGTATGATAAGCCGAACGCGGCGATTGGTTAACGTCCAATTGATCACCTGATTGGAAACTAAATCGGCGTTGGGAATGATCACATCTGCCTCATCGAATGTTTGAACGGTTGTGGCCCGGAGACCGATCTTTTTGATTTCAGCCCAATTCCCGCCGAATTCGATATAATCACCTACCCTGACAGGGCGTTCAAAAAGCAGAATGAGTCCGCTGACAAAATTGTTGACAATGCCTTGCAGACCGAAGCCGATGCCGACGCCAAGCGCACTCAGCATGATGGTGAGTTTTGTAAACTCGAACCCGAGTGCCAGCAGTGCCACCACAAAGCCTATAAATATCAACACATAGTGAACCAACTTTGCGATTGCGACTTGGACCCCAACTTCCACCCGGCGCCTGGCGAGTACCTGATCTGTGAGCAATTTTTGGATAATCCAGGATGCAAAAAACGAACCATAAAGGATGCCGGCTGCAATAATCACCAGGCCCAGGCTAATCCGTTGGGATCCCACGTTGAACCCAAGTGATAGCAGACCTTTAATTGCCGCTGACAGGTCATCGTAAACTCCCCAGGAAAACAGCATACCGGGCAGCAATATGAGTCCGCATATGGCGGCATTGATGAAGAGTGTGACCCGTCTAACGATGACATCAGTATCCCCGTAAAACAATGTCATTTGCTGGAACGATGAACTGCGGAAGATCCACTCTATGAACCCGCGAATTATGTACATGAACAACATGAAGGCAAGCACAGGAGTTGTCGAACGTAGCAGAGATATGAACAGAAATTCGGCCAGCCCTTGTTTTCCCCAGATTTCTGCAAGGATCACAAAAGCCAAAAAACAAGCGCCCAGCCTGAGTGTCCAGCGATAAATACCCGAGTCTTTTTGACGAATGGTCGCGACGGCAAGCCGCCAACAGAATAAAAGGCCGGCCAACGCCGCTAAAACCGTGAACAGTCGCATTAAAGGGAGCGGCAGCATGACCACTTGCAGCAGTCTGGTGACGATGTAAACGATAATTACTCCATATACAAACTGTCTTTTCCAGGATGCTGGATTCAAAGCGCTGTTGAGTCGGGCAAACGATATGCCACCGACAATCGAAAGGTAAAGCCCCCACGTATCCTGAAGGCCCCGATATTCATAAAACGACATGAACACGATTGTGCCAAAAAATATTCCTGCGGCAAAAGGCCGTGCCGCAAGAAACCGCCAGCGTTGCGAGTTGCTTATCAGCTGGCGGTTTCGATAGATAGAAAGGATCACGAACACAGAGAAAAAAACCTGCATAAAGACAATCCACCCCTGCCGATCTAAGATACGGGTGCTTATCCATGGGGTTTCAACCACACCTTTTAGCAATGCATACCACAACTCGCTTGAATACTGAGAAAAATACTGGGAAGAGAACATCGGGGGAGATATGTTGACCCTGATACCAGACCTTGCGGCTGAGATCAGGGCGTCTAATTCTGCACTAAGAACCAATATTTTGGCCTGAATGGCGCCTGCTCTTGACTGGACCCTAAGCACAGAATCAAGCTGTGAATTGACAATTTCCAGAGCCTTGTCGATTGTGTCTTTTGCCTTAGCAAAGGTCGAATTAAGTTGAGCGAGATCTCCATCTTCGAGCAGAGCAGATTGCCATCTTTCCCAATGTTGCTTTTCCGCCTGCCAATCGTTTCGCCAAGCGCCAAACTGACGAATCGCTTCTTTAAGGGGTTTGTTGATGTCTTCGAATAATTCGCTTTCCCGCTCGATAATCTTTCGGATTTCGAAGAATTTATTCAGCTTGCCGGCTTTTGAGTCCTTTATCTGTTTCAATTCAGCGGCAGGGCCTTCGAGATTCTTTTCGATCCGTGCGATTTTTTTTTCAAATTCCGAGATATCCATTGCACCCGCGACTCTGTTTTCGAGGGCGGCCAGATCTCCGGATAATTGTGCTGCTTTTGGAATTATATCGGCCAGATCCGGTGCTGATGCAGTCACTTCTTGTTTGGCTCCCGGGGCTTGATCACCTTCTGGTTGCTCTTGAGCCAGCAGGGGGCTTGATATCAGAAATACGACTATCGGAAACACCACTCGAAGGATTGTCTTTGCAGGATATCTCATTAACTAACTCCGATCAGGCTATATCGTGTAGATTACCTTGAAGCCGTCGTTTTTTGAATCTGCTTTCGATTACAGGGAATCGATCAAGAAAAGGATCATTTGTTGATACATTTTATAAACTTGCTTTTCAACTCATACCTTTTTCTCTTCCATAATTTTCTGTTTTACTTTTTTTTGTTCTGTAACCATTCGGTAGGCAATGTAATACTTATATATGTTACTGACGTACTGAACTGTCTCACGACCAATTACTTTTGCGGCAGCAATCTCCGCATTGTGAAACCAAACATTGGGGTCCAGTCCCATGGCTGCGGTTTCTTTTCGTAATCTATCCACCTTAGCCGGCCCAGCATTGTATGATGCAAATGCAAAGAGCAATTTATTGGCGTTGTCCATAGGCTCATCTTTATAGTATTGGCTGATGATAAACCGCAGGTATTTTGTGCCGGCATGGATATTGTTTTCCAGCTTTTCAATATCGGCTATGTTGACATTGGGATCCGCAGCCGTGGTCGGTAGCACTTGCATGACGCCAATTGCTCCCGCCGGACTCCTTTTGCTGTGATCCAAACCGGACTCCTGGTAAGCCTGGGCGCCAATCATCAAATAATCAAATTGATAGCGGTCCGCATATTTTTTGAAAAGCTTGACCATGGCCCTGAATTTTTTCAACTCCTGTTTGGAGATGGAATTCTTGACGTATTTGGTGTTCTTTAAGTAGCGTTTAAACAGCATATTGCCGATGAGTGTTCCTTCTTTGTGGTCTGCCACAAATTTATTAATCACGGTTTTTAGCTTCGGACTGTTTTTGCGAAAAGCCCAGGCAATTTCGCCGCCGGTTCTCACGCTAATTTCTGAATGAACTTGAATTTTTTTAAAAATCTGGGTCCAGAATTGCGCCTTGTGGCTGTCCATGATTATCATCGGTATGAGACCGGCATTGACCATTTCCAGCAAATCTTCATCCTCAAGTGAGTCGTCTGCTGGAATAAGTTTAACCGGCTTTTTGCTGTTCTTTTTTAAGGACGCATTCAGCTCAACCAGACTTTCATAATAACTGCTGGACTTGCGGACGTGGATTTCCTTTCCCGCCAGATCATCAAGGCTGACCACTGGTGGCGCTGCGGGCCCAGTTACGAGTAGTTCACGTACACCTGTCATTAGAGGGTTGGAAAAATCTACATGTTTTTGGCGTTGTGAAGTGATGGTTAAATTGGCGACGGCGATATCCCCCCGACCCTTCACAAGACCAGGGATAAGTTCATCGCGTCGGACAGGAATATAAACAACATTTATTTTTAACGTTTTTGCTTTTATCTTTTGGTTGATATATTTCTCAAACTCTTCAAGCAGATCATATGTTAAGCCGCGCTGCCGGCCGCGATCTAAAAAATAAAATGTTTTGCTGTAGGTCACCAACACCCGAATCTGTCGCTTTTCGGTCATTTTGTCAAAATCACCAATCCAGGGTTCATTTTTTAACAGAGCCTTTTTTGGACCAGGATTCGATTCAGCGCCTAGTGCGATTGAAGTTAAGACCATTGTTAGCGCAATGGCTCCAAATATTAAAATCGAACTTATCTGCTGTCGCAAGACAGTTTCTCGTTGGTAATGTTTAGATTCAATCATGATTTTACCTCCAACGCACCCAAAATGCAGGTCATGTTGCCCTATGTTGCATTATCGACTTCAGAAATGCACTTATTATTTTCCACTTGATCGTTCATGGCATTTTTTATCACTTGAACGAGCGAATGACCGGCAGCAACAAGCGATCCCATTAGCGGTGCTACGCGCATAGCGCCAATAACGACGGCGGTTGAGTCCGCCAGCAATCCTAATGATGCCAGAGAAGTGGATAACACCATCATCATTATGAAGTCTATGTTTCCTTGTGCGCTTTGCTCCAGCTGCTGGACGAGATCGAGCCTTTCATCACGTTCTAAGGTCGGAAAACCCCAAGGATTTTATTGAACCCTATCTTGTCGAAAGACATATATTTCACCTCCAAAATATATTAACGCAAAACACGTTAAGTATTCTTTTTTCTATCACCTATAAGGATAACGGACCCAGTCGGCCGAGAATATCAACCAGCACTTGAGGTCATTCAGCCTTTGACTTTTAAGCCGTTTTGGATTACATCTGATAGAGAAAATATGCCTCGGATTCTATCTTAAAAAGTGATACAAAAACTGGGGGGGTAGATCATCATTCCCACAAACCAAAAACATCCCGCCCAATTGACCAGCGTTCCTTTTTCTGCTCCAGATTCGTGCCCAAAACCCATTTGTTGTAAAGTTTGTCGATAATTCCGCTGGTCTGTCGCATTTGCAGCCAGTCATTAACAAAATCTTCAAAATCCAAAGTAGCCAGCGGTAAGGCAAAGGCAGCATTTGTTTTTAGGTGAGGCTCTGGCACGACAACGGAATAGGCGGGATAGAGAATCGTCCAGGCTGACCCTGCCTCCGCACTGATGACAAGTGCATCAATCCCTTTTGGGTTGTCTGTAAAAAAATCGCTATACGTTTCCAGGAGAACTATTTCCGTATTCGGTAAGTAGCGCTTGACATTATTCGCCCGTTTTTCCCCTACAACACCTGCGCGAATATTAAGTTTTTTGTCTATTGCACGCCAACTTTTGAACTCATTGCGCCTGTGGTCTTCAACCACTACGGCTGTGGTCATATTCATGTAAGGATTCGAGAAATTGGCCTTGGCGAGCCGCTCTGGGTTAACAATCAGTCCACCGATCGCTATATCAAATTTGCCCTGATTGAGGTCTTTAAATACCGTTTCGTATGTCCACTCGATAAATTCTATCTCTACCTTCAGCTCTCGTGCCAGCACATGCATTAGCTCTACATCAAAACCAACCAGATCGCCATTGTCGTTAACAAAAGAAAATGGCAAGTTCTCAGGGTGGTAGCCTACCCGCAGCTTGCCACGCTTGATGATGGACTTAAGCGGGTTTTTTGGACCTATCGCCTCTTTTGAGCCGGTTTCTTTGATATCAGCCTTATGTAAATCTTTAATCGTCGAGTGCATCAGGGTGCGCCGCTGAAGGTCTTCTTTAGTTACCATTTCAGACAGCATGAAACGCGTTCCCAGGAGGGCTGCGGCAAAAATTGCCAACGAAATTACCGCAAAGCTGAATATACGTGACCAATTGATTCTCACTGCACCAGTTGCTGCGCATGCAGCCACCAAGGTGAATGCAAACAGGTTCATGACTGCAAGAAGTGTCGCAAACCAACTGTTGAGGACTCCCGTAACAACATAGAGCTGATACATGTCTGAAGGAATCTGCATCTGGTCCAAGAGGAAAGGCAATGCTAAATCCACACCGCCAAACAGGGTAAAGAGTCCCAATACTGCGAAGCCTGGATAGTCTGTAAGCGCAATACTTTTGCCGACAAACCAGCCGGCAAAGAGGACAAAGAGCAACGTCAGCAGTTTGCCGATGTTGGGGAAATTGAAAGATGTCGGAACCAGCACCTCAACATAGCTATCAGTGTCATCATTTTTTATGCGACGATCCTCAAAAAGCTTTCTGGCATTTTCCACCAGCATGGGCAACGTAATGAACAGGTTGCCTGTAACGAAGCCGGTGGTCAGTGCATCACGGGCAGATTTGAGAATTTCACGGTAACTGAACGGTGTTAGTGCGGCGGCCACCCCCGGAAGAATCCAAAAAGTCAATAAAAGGGTCGCGACAATAAAGGGTATGATATAGCTTTGCAACCGGCCGAACTCTTCGATGGTCATGGTGCCGGCAGCATTTGCGGCGATGGCGAAAACACCAATGGGGGTGAGCTTTACCACCATCATCGCAATACGAGTGAGCGTTTTTGATGTGGCAGTCAATAAATCAAGCAAACTCTGTTTATTTTCAACTCCGATGAGCGCGATACCAAAGGCGACACTAAATA
>JASFGM010000069.1:0-8948 GCA_050123755.1 Desulfobacterales bacterium | reverse complement strand
CTTCCGCCAACCCGCTGAATCTTTTGTTCCTGGAGCACGCGTAATATTTTTGCTTGTGAGCTCAGGCTCATGTCTCCGATTTCATCCAGAAATATCGTTCCGTTATCGGCCAATTCAAATTTGCCGACTTTTTTTGTGGTTGCACCGGCAAACGAGCCTTTTTCATGCCCGAACATTTCGCTCTCGATGTGTTCGTCCGGTATTGCAGCACAGCTGACGTCAATAAGCGCTTTATCCGCCCGGGGACTTAGCTGGTGGATGGTGCGGGCCACCAGTTCTTTGCCGGTGCCGTTTTCTCCGCTAATGAGTATCCAGGTATCCGACGGCGCCGCAATCTCAATATTCTTTCTTAAGTTCTGAGTCCTTTCAGAATTTCCATCGATGGAATGTTTTTCTAAGGTTATGGTGCGAAGATATTTATTTTCTTCTTCAAGACGCCTGAAATTCAACGCATTGTTAATGGTTAGAATAATCTTATCGATGGAAAGCGGCTTTTCGACCAAATCAAAGGCGCCCAGCTTGGTGGCTTTGACAGCCGTTTCGATCGTTCCGTGGCCGGTGATAATGATGACCTGAATATGGGGATTGTATTTCTTGATTTCCTTAAGGGTTTCAATCCCATCCAGTCCCGGCATCCAGATGTCAAGTAAAACAAGATCCGGTGAATCCGAATCAATAACCTTTAACGCATCGTGGCCATTGAAGGCCGTTGAAACCTTATAGCCCTCATCGGAAAGCAACCCGCTTAAAGACTGAACGATCGAGGGCTCATCATCAACAATTAAAACAGATGGAAACATTTCTAACCTCTATGTTATTAATTACCTAACGCTCGATTTATTGGATCATGCATTCTATTTCCTGTTATCCCAAATTGCTTCTGGCTTCTGGCTGCTGGCTCCTGGTTGTTGGTCGCTTGCTGCTGGATCCTAATTTCTGGCAACTCGTTATGGTGTTTCTTTATTTTTTTAGGACTCATCCGAAATCGTAGGAGTTGCGAACTATGAATCTGAGTTGTAATGTTTAAATACCCAATTTAAAGGCGAGAAGCCAGAGGCCAGTAACCAGCAGCCAGCACGATCTACACGGGCAACTCAATAACGAATTTAGCACCCCGGGGCGTGTTATCCTGTACGTTAATCATCCCGTTGTGATCCGCTATAATGGTGTTTACAATCGTAAGCCCAAGACCCATTCCGGTCTTTTTTGTTGAAAAATTCGGCTGAAACAGCCGGGTCTTATCTTCATTGGAAATACCCGGGCCGTCATCGGCAACCTCCATCCGAACCTTTTTTAAAATCGGATCGTGGGCCACACTGATCGTGATGTTTCCGCTGCCTTTCAGTGCACCAATGGCATTGTCAATCAGGTTTAGCAGCGCTTGCTTCATCTGCTGTCGATCAATATTGAGAATCGGAATATCGCTGGTATTGTTTATTTTAAAATTGATCCCCGAGTGGCCTTCCCGATAGAGCGCTAAGGTTTCTTCAACGATCGCCATCAAATGGCAGGGTACGGGGTTTGCGCTTGGAAACCGTGCAAAGGACGAAAATTCATTCACCAGATTGCGAATCAACTCCACCTGGCTGATGATGGTCTCGGTGCACTCTTCAAAAATTGTGTCATCCACGAACTGAGCGTATTTGCGTTTTAGCCGCTGGGCGGAAAGGGCGATGGGGGTTAACGGGTTTTTAACCTCATGGGCGATTCGCCGCGCAACTTCGCGCCAGGCGGCCATGCGTTGGCCTTTTTCCAGTTCGGTTAGATCATCAAACACCATAAGCGTTCCCATGTGTTGCCCGGCGTCGTCTTTGAGCGCATTTACGGAAATCAGAAAGCTTCGCGGTCTTCCTTCGATCGTGAGCTTTAGCGGCAATTCAATGGTGTCTCCACGTGATACCGGCAGGCTATCCATAATGTCATTGGCCAGTTCCAAAAACTGGCCGGTTAACAGATGTTTAAAGCTTTTGTTCAGGATTTGCTCGGATTTTAGATTAAGCATCTTTTCGGCCGATTTGTTCATGGTCGAAATAATGCCCTTGGCATCCAGGGTGACGACACCGGCAGAAACACTTTTTAGCACGATTTCCATAAATCGCCGTTTTTCTTCAATTTCAATATTCTGATGGCGAAGCATGCGGGCGGAAAGCTCCAGTTGGCCGCGGCTGGTTCGAAGGTCCTTTGTCATTTGATTAAAGGATTTAACCAGACTTCCAAATTCATCATCGCCCAATGGATTGATCGAATAGCTGAGATCACCATCCGCCACCCGGCGGGTTCCCTCGGCCAACTCCTTGATCGGAAGGCTGATCGATCTAGCCATAAAAAAGCCAAACCAAATGGCGCAAAACAACACCAGCAGGGCCACAATTGAAAGCGATATATAATAGGTAATCTGAATCGGCTTTTTGAGCAGCTTAATTTGCTGGTATTCGCTGAAGCCTCTTCGAATAAAGTGCAAATTTTCTGAAAGATCCGGTGCAATCAGAATCGTGGCCACGACAAAACCTAAAGCCTCCCCGGGTTGAACTGCAAACGGAACGGTCCCGATGGTTTTGACAAATTCGCCGGACGGAATCGTTTGCGAAACGGATCGGACCCCGTCTGACGGCAATTCTTTCTGAAAATCCTCTGCGGAAATAATCCCAAAATATTCGTTTTCAAGTTTGGGCGCCAGAGCAAACGTTATGCGCTCGGAAGTCGGAGTATACACCTCTAACGCATCCAGGTTATATTCCCGTTGCACAATCCGAATGTAACGCGATAGGGCTTCTTGGTTTTTGGGATTCAGCAAATTTTTTGCCTTTAGCTGATAGGATATCCTTTCTAAGAGAAACCGGTTGTTCTCTTCAGCCCGACTATATATACGTCCGCCAACCCATAATGAATTTTCAAGTGCCTGTTCGACCGGCACATTAAACCAGAACTCAATACTGGAGGTAATGAAATTAAGGGAAAAGAAAAACAAGACGATCGTCGGCAAAAGCGTAAGCGACACAAAGGCAATCACAAGCTTGGTCCGGATTTTTGAACCCAACACATTTCGTCTGCGATCATAGATGAGTTTTACCAGGTTTCGAAAAACAAGATAGATCATTAAGACGAGCAACAGCAAATTGATGTTGATCAAAATAAACATCAAAACGGTGTTGGAGACGGCAATATCAGCTCCGAAATTGATGATCCGGCTCTCAACAAAAGTCATCAGGGCAACCACAACCAGAATTCCAAAAATGAGAATAAATTCGCGTTTGCGCCTTTTTCTTTCTTTTTCCGAGAGCGACGATTTTCTTTTAAGTCTGGATCGTATCATAACATCCGTGGTGGGCGGATAACCGACAGGTTGTTATCAATATATGAAATCGATGGCATACCAATCAGTTTCAAAGTCCCATAGAGATACAAAAAACAGGATGTAGTGCAGATACAAAGGGAGGGTTTTCTTGCTAACTTCGGCCTTAACTCTGAGTTGGTATTGCTCGTCTTTTTCCAGCCTGTTTAACGGAATTATTTTTAAGCTATTAATTTCCGTCATCCAGCGTTTGGCTTCTGTAAATGACTTGGTAACTTCGGGATTGTCCTCTTTCCAGGAGCGTTGGACCGTGAACTCCTTTTTAAGATTATCGTATTTGATGGTGTGCGTAATCTCTATATCGGCGATATCTTTGTCAAACCAGAAATTTTGGACTCTATTCAATTTCGCAAAAAATGAAAATGTAGAAGGCACACCACTTAAAATGGCGTTATTCATCTCTTCTCTGAAAGCCCCTTCAAGATTTAGATACAACAGCAAATCATCTCGGGTGTTAGAGACGGTAATATTGGTCAGGGTAGCATCCTGTGCTGAGCCGGCATTTGCAATAACTAAAAATAGGAACAGAAAGGCAACAGTTTTTGCTCGTTTTATTAGCGCAATCATGTAATAAATAACCGATAGCTTGGATTCAGCCTGTCGTCCTTTTAGCCATTAAAATACCTTCGCAGAAAAAGAGAAGAACCTGTCGACATGCGGTCTGGCATTTCAATCGCCACATCGTAATCGATCCGTATGCAACCCTTTGGTTTATTAAATAGCCGAAACCTTTATAAATGGCAAGCAATTTTGGACGCTTTCAGGGGTATTTGTCTTTCCCTGCAAGGGTTTGAGCCAACAAAAAGATTGTCGTCAAAACATGGATTTGTTATAGCTCTTGGCAGTCTAAGACCATAAATCCGGCTGACCCCATAAAAAGGAGACGGTTTGCTCGCCAAAGTCCTCAGCAGTGCCGTATTGGGAATCGATGCCTACCAGGTTGAAGTGGAGGTGGACATCACCTCCGGACTGCCCACTTTCACTACTGTCGGACTACCGGAAACCGCGGTTAAAGAAAGCAAAGAGCGCGTTAAATCGGCGGTTAACAATTCAGGCTACCGCTTTCCGGACGACAGAATCACCGTCAATCTGGCTCCGGCGGATATAAAAAAAGAAGGAACCGGATTTGACCTGCCGATCGCCCTGGGTATTTTAGCGGCCACCGGCGTTATCCCCCCGGAATCGCTTTCTGAATATTTGGTACTGGGTGAACTCTCGTTGGACGGCCGCATCAAAGCGGTCAAAGGATCGCTACCCATGGCCCTGGCCGCCAAGACAGCCGGTTATGCGGCGATAATCGTGCCGTTTGATAATAGACGCGAAGCATCGGTGGTGCAGAATATCGCTGTTTTACCGGCGAAAACGCTCTCCCAGATCGTGGGGTTTTTAAGGGGATTTTCCCGGATAGAACCGGAACATACCGATATTTCTGCATTATTTTCAACAGACGGTCATTATGAAATCGATTATGCCGAAGTGATGGGACAGGAACATGCCAAACGCGCCCTTGAAATCGCCGCCGCCGGTGGTCACAACCTGGTCATGATCGGTCCGCCCGGTTCCGGAAAAACCATGCTGGCCAAACGTCTGCCGACCATCCTGCCGCCCATCAGCTTTGAAGAAGCCATGCAGACTACCAAGATATTTAGCGTGGTCGGGCTGTTGTCCCGTGGCCAGGCCTTGGTTACCTCAAGGCCGTTCCGCTCGCCCCACCACACCATATCCGATGCCGGTCTAATCGGCGGCGGCCATATACCCCGGCCCGGCGAGGTCAGCCTGGCTCACAACGGTGTGCTGTTTTTAGATGAGTTGCCCGAATTTAAAAAACACGTGCTGGAGGTTTTACGTCAGCCCATAGAGGATTTAAAGGTGACCATTTCCCGCGCGAGGTCCACCCTGACCTACCCTTCCAATTTCATGCTGGTGGCCGCCATGAACCCCTGTCCCTGTGGTTATTTTTCGGATGCCAAACATGAATGCCGCTGCACGCACACCCAGATTCAGCGCTACCGCTCCAAAATTTCCGGACCGTTGCTGGATCGTATTGATATGCATGTGGAAGTGCCCGCGGTGCCGTATAAAGACCTGATGCAGGATCATGTTGCGGAACGTTCTGAAATCATTCGAAAACGCGTCGCAAACGCTCGCGAAATCCAGTCCAAGAGGCTATCCCGGACCAAAATTTTCTGCAATGCCCGGATGAGCAGCCGCCACATCAAAAACCACTGTAAAGTCGACGACGCCTCCTGCCGCCTGCTGGAGTCCGCCATCGACAAGTTGGGACTGTCCGCCCGCGCATACAACCGCATCTTAAAGATTGCCCGCACGATTGCCGATTTAGAAAAATCAACAGATATCAACGCCGCCCACATCTCCGAAGCCATCCAGTACCGCAACCTCGACCGCGGCAAGCAGTTTAAATAAGACAATCAGGATAGATATTTACTTATTTAAGGACGTCCCGAGATTTGAGATCTCTCCGAATTTTAGGATTTTAGGGAGGGGACTTACCTAAGTTTATAAGCTTATGGGCAAGATATTAGGGCAAGCTTGGCAATACATTTGTTTTTCAGTTTTTATATACGAGACAATCGACAAATTTTAGTGAAAAAGGTTTAGGCGAATTTAAATTTTTTACAAAAGTTTCCACAAATTAATTGTTATTTTAGCATACCATTATTATATTAAGGCCTGCTGGAGACGGCGGATAAAAGGATTAGCGCCTTGAATTAAAAAAGCCGGAGAAGTTGCTTCGAATACCGCTAAATACCCTTTTGATCGCTGGTCAGCGGGTTTGAAGGCAATCAATCATTTTTTAGTGAAAAAGGAGAAGACAATATGAATCCGAACAAGTTGTTAAAAGGAAAAAAAATTCTTATCGTTGATGATGAACCGGATGTTCTTGAATCCTTAATTGAGCTTTTAGATATGTGTAAGATAGACACGGCTTCCTCCTTCGAAGAAGGCAAACAGCGGCTTGAAACAGAGCCCTACGATATTGCCATTTTGGACATCATGGGCGTCGATGGATTTGAGCTTCTTAAAATTGCCAATAAATGCGGAACACCGGCGCTTATGTTAACCGCCCATGGCTTATCCGAAGAGAATCTTAAGAGATCCGCTGAAGAAGGTGCCTGTTACTATGCGCCCAAAGAGAAAATGCATGAGATCCATATTTTTGTCGCAGATGTCCTCGAGGCCCTTGAAAAGAAAAAGAGCACCTGGGATAAGTTTTTCGAAAGGCTTGCGAGTTATTATGACAAAAGATTTCACGGCACGAACTGGAGAGAGCAGGAGAAAGCGTTCTGGAAGGACAAGATAGGACATTGGCCTGATGTGTGAACGCCTTCGTTAAGCGCCATAATTAAGACCAACGCACAATCGGCGTGAAATCTGGAGAAATTCTATTTTTATTAAGATTTTATTTTTACAACCGTTGAATCAAGTATAGAAATGTGGGCAGCCGGTTCAAATTTTTGATCTCAATGAATTTTCGCAGCAGCTCGCGATTGTTTCGGCTGGCAGGAATCCACGCTCAGTCTCTTATGTTAGCCCTTGTTGGGGGGGTATCGAATCCCGGTCGCATAAAGTTCCGCGCTTCCGGAAATATTATCTCCACCCGTCTGCGCAAACGGTCAAGATGCATAATGATGGAGAGGATTTGATCCCGGTGACCCGCAAAATAGGTGTGCATATGTCCCCAGGCGGCCATCGAACGGTCAATTGCAATCAAAGCCACTTTGGCGGAACCATCGGAATCTTTTGGAAAATCCTCCAACATTTCTGAAGCATTGCCCAAAATACCGCGAACGGAACGCATCAGCTTGACATAAATAAAATGGTGATACCAGTAAATGATTTCCACCATTTCATCAAGGGTACCCGTTCCGTTAAGGTTATCGGTTTTTTGCAATTCGGGTGCATTCTTTCCGTCCGATTTATCAACGACATTCAGTGAGGGCATATATTCAGATTCAAAAAATTCGTCCACCATTTCATAGTATTTTTTGGCGGCCCGGCAGCATTCATGATTTTGGACAATTTTATCTTTAATGCCTTCTTCCCGCGATGTTTCCTCAAAATCAATGGCGTCAAGGTCTATTCCCAGTTCCTCGGCGGATTCTTCCAGCATGTCACGCGTCACTTTAAAAATTTCAGAAAGGTTTTGCCAAAACTTTTCGTTGTTTATATCACTGGCTTCAGGATCATCCGTATACTTGCTGGACATTGCGAAATTCATGCAGCGCGAGGTGAAAGCACAGCGTTCACACCATCGATCGCAATAATTATAGATTCCAGGAATCAAATCTTTATTTTCAGCAAGTTTCTTGATTTCTTCTTTTTTCATGGATTACAATACCCCTCGTTTATATCGCTTTTGATAAGAATGTTCCGATTTCGGAAACGCGGCATAAACGAATGACCGGTTGTAGAAAAAAACGTCTGAATATCGGAACGTTTTTTTGACAACCACTATAGGTCTGATACTAAATTGGCATTTCCAATCGATATCGTCAATTAGAAAGGGGAGAATATGAAAAAAAAGCAACCATTATTTATAATTTTGCTGGCAACGGTTGCCGGTCTTGCCGGTGGTTTTATTTCAAATCAAATCTTCCAAACGAAACCCGCATTCGCTATAAAGGCGCTCAGCCATCAGAAAGTTGTTATTGCGGAAGAGTTTCGCGTGGTTGATAAAGATGGAAAGATATTGGGCAGCTTCGGAACACCGGGTTATCGGTCGGATATATTTCCCAAAATAGACGCGTCACAAGCCCCCGTAACGCAATTGCGCCTCGGTCAGGAATCTGGTTTTCAAATTATTCTTTCGGCAGGTGCGGATGCAGGATCCAGAATAATTATGAAAGACGAAAAAAATAAACCCCGGACCCTAATCGGAAATACGGAATTTCGTATTCCGCAGCCACCGCTGACCTACAAGCGTCAAGTATCCTCAATCGTTTTGTTTGACAGACGCGGCAGATTTCTTTGGTCGGCACCTGGCGGGGTCGTCACTGAAACCGGCCGCTAAATCCTGTCGGCTTCTCGTCCGAAAACGGATTATTCCGGCTGAATGATCTTGCGCAGGACGTACGGCAGGATGCCGCCGCCGTGATAATAATCGACCTCGATGTCCGTATCGAGCCGCACAGTGACGTTAAACTTGATTTCACTATTATCGGACTTGACGGCCCGCACCTCCAACTGCTGCCGGGGCTGGATATCTGCGATGCCGCTGATAAAATAGGTTTCAGATCCATCGAGGCCCAGGCTTTCTGCATTTTCACCGGGCATGAACATCAGCGGCAGCACCCCCATCCCCACTAAATTGCTGCGGTGAATTCGCTCGTACGACTGCGTGATGACGGCTTTAACTCCCAAAAGATTGGATCCTTTGGCAGCCCAGTCGCGGGAGGATCCGGCACCGTATTCTTTCCCGCCCAGCACCACCAGCGGTGTGCGATCGTTCTGGTAGGCCACGGCGGCATCATAAATATACATCTCGGTTTTCTCGGGAAATTTGACCGTGTAGCCGCCTTCTTTTGTGCCGACCAGTTTGTTCTTCAATCGAATATTTCCGAAGGTACCGCGTATC
>JASFGM010000068.1:0-8948 GCA_050123755.1 Desulfobacterales bacterium | reverse complement strand
CATGATCAAGAATGCTAAAATAACGACTTTGGTTTCGAACATTTGAAAATTCGAATTTCGAATTTGTTTCGACCAATTTTATTAAATCAGGCGATATTCGGGTTTCGGATTTTCAGCCTGATATTATGATTCCAACTAAAAAAATTATAAAAAAAGTAGTAGATGAAATTGATGCGGATGAATTGATTACCTTGGCGGCTGATCTGGTGCGCATCAACTCCGTCTGGGATCCCGCCGCCGGTACCAGCGAGCAGAAAGCTGCAGAATTCGTTTACAATTGGGCACTGAAAAACCGGTTCACAGCCCAAATTGAAACTGTTGCTCCCGGCCGGCCAAATGTGATCATTACCTGGAAACCTGCCCGCGGACAACGCACCTTGATGTTTGAAGGTCATACCGATGTCGTGACCCCGGGAGATGTGTCGGTCTGGGAACATGATCCATTTGGGGCTGAAATTGTCGGCCGCCGGATGTTCGGCCGCGGGGCCAATGATACCAAAGGCAACCTGGCCGCGATGCTGATTGCGATGAAAGCCTTAAAAGACTCTGCGGTTGAACTCGCCGGTGCGCTGATCGGGGGTGTTCTGTGTGACGAAGAAGACCAGATGCTGGGTGTCAGGGATTTTATCAAAAGGGGGCATGCCGATAAAATAACAGCCGCCGTGATCTGCGAGCCCCAGGACGGCATGATCTGTACGACCCAAAAAGGTGCCATTCGCGCCCGCTACCTGATTACCGGCCGAATGAGCCATGGGGCCATGCCGCTTTCCGGTCTGAACTGCGCGCCGGCGATCGCCCATCTCGTTGACGGCCTGCACGAGTTGGAGAAGGCGGCGGCAACCACTTTCGGACGAGACGAATATTTAGGTTGGCCCAGTGTTACGCCAACCGTAATCCAGGCGCCTGCGACCGGCGCTCCCCAGCTCAACGTCATGCCCCGTGAGGCCAAGGTGCTGGTAGATATCCGCACAACACCCCGGCAGTCTCACGAAAAAATTATCGCTGATCTTACTGAGCTGGCATTAAAAATAGAGCGCCGGGTCAGAGATAATTACAAAGAATATGATGGCCAGCTCAATTTGCAGCGTGACCATGATCTTGCGGTTCAGGTTGAAATTTTAACCGACAGGCCCTGTACATTTACCGACCAATCTGAGCCCGTGGTTAAAGCCGCCGATTGGGCCGCCCGATGGCTGACCGGAAAAAGTCCTGTTTATGCCGGCGTACCGGGCGCCACCGATGGAACTTTTCTGTGGGCCCATAAAAACATACCCATTGTCACCATGGGTGCGGGAGACCGTCAGGTCCCTCATCAGATAGATGAATGGATCGATCTGGATCAGCTGATTGAAACTAGCAAAGTTTATGCGCTGACGGCCCTTCATTATTTGTACCAACCATCTGCCTAGTAGAATGATATCGCGGCTGCGTAACCGATATCCGCTAAAAGGAAGGTTTCAGGTGTCGGGTGTCAGGTGTCAGCAAAAGATGACAGAGGGCGGAAACTGACCAGTCACAGGGTCATTAGGTTCGTAATCCTGACACCTGAACACTGAAACCTGAAACCTACTGGTACCTGACACCTGAACACTGAAACCTGAAATGGGGAATTTGCCTAAATACAAGCTAAAATATGAATGCTAAACTACTGAAGGTTGAAGAGCTCAGGGTGCGCTTCCACCTCCCCGAAGGGATTACCCGGGCGGTGGATGGTGTCGACTTTGATCTAAATGCCGGTGAAACCCTGGGCCTGGTGGGTGAATCCGGGTGTGGCAAAAGCGTAACCGCGTTAAGCATTTTAAGTTTAATCCCCTCTCCGCCGGGTCGAATTAAGTCCGGCCGCATTCAGTTTGAAAATCAGGATCTGCTCGGTTTAAACCCTGAAAAGTTACGCCGGATTCGTGGCCGTGACATCTCGATGATCTTCCAGGAGCCCATGACATCCCTAAACCCGGTTCTGTCCATTGGCCGTCAGGTCGCCGAGCCATTGATCGTCCATAAGGGCTTCTCAAAGTCAGACGCATTGGCCGAGGCGACCGCCTGGCTGGAACATGTCAAAATCCCGGCCGCCCGCAATCGACTTGGTGATTATCCGCATCAGCTCTCCGGGGGCATGCGTCAGCGCGTAATGATCGCCATGGCCATGATCTGTCGGCCTAAAATGCTGATTGCCGATGAACCGACAACCGCTTTAGATGTCACGATTCAAGCTCAGATTCTGGCTCTCATGTTAGAGCTCAAAAAGGAACTGAATACGTCTTTGCTGCTGATCACTCACGATCTTGGTGTTGTGGCGCAGATAGCGACGCGCGTCTTGGTGATGTATGCCGGCCAGATCGTCGAAGAAGGCCGTATCGCAGACATTTTTGATCAACCGTTTCATCCTTATACTCAAGGGCTTCTAAAATCCATGCCCCGATTGGGTGATCGTCTTGGAGGGGGTGCGACCCGGTTGAATGAAATCCCCGGCACGGTCCCATCAACGACTGATAGGATCATCGGATGCAAGTTTGCCGATCGCTGTTCTTATGGCTTTGAAATCTGCCGGGAACAGCAGCCGCAGCTTTTTCAAATTCGCCCGGGCCAACGCGCACGCTGCTGGCTTAAACACTACCCTGAGCGGAGGAGACGAGGTGGCTGAAGTTCCGCTGTTAAAGGTCATCGAATTGGTGAAGGAATTTCCGCTCGGTGGCGGTTTGTTTGCTAAACCGTACGCCCGTGTTCGGGCCGTGGACGGCGTGTCTTTCGCGATCTCGCGGGGTGAGACATTTGCCGTTGTCGGCGAATCCGGTTGCGGTAAAACAACACTGGGTCGGTTGATTCTGGGATTAATCGACCCCAGCGGCGGTGAAATCGAATTTGATGGCCAAAATATCCGGTCACTCAACAGCAATCAAATGCGGCGGGTACGGCGACGTATGCAGATCATTTTTCAGGATCCTTACTCCAGTCTGGACCCAAGAATGAAAGTAGACGCCATCGTCACCGAACCGTTGTATGCAATTCAACGCCTGCCGCAAAACCAGCGCCGGGAAATTGCCGCCGATCTTTTAGAAAAAGTGGGCCTGCAGCCGGTAGATCTGGACAAATATCCCCACGAATTTTCAGGGGGGCAGCGCCAACGCATCGGAATCGCACGTGCCTTATGCGTAAAGCCGGAACTCATTGTCGCTGATGAGCCTGTCAGTGCCCTGGACGTATCCATTCAAGCCCAGATCATCAATTTAATGCAGGATCTTAAACACGAATTCAATTTATCCTATGTTTTTATTTCCCATGACCTGAGTGTGGTCGAACACGTCAGTGACCGAATCGCAGTTATGTATCTTGGAACGATCGTGGAACTGGCACCGGCAGAGGCGTTCAGTGTCACACCGCGTCACCCTTACACTGCGGCTTTATTGCGGGCAGTCCCCATGCCGGATCCCCATTGCAAAACCGAACCGTTTCCCATAGCCGGAGATGTGCCCAGCCCCATCGATCCGCCCTCCGGCTGTGCGTTCCATCCCCGCTGTTTGCATGCATTTGACCGCTGCCGGGCCCAACGGCCTCACCTAGTAGAGGCAACATCACAACATTTTGTCGCCTGTTGGTTAAATGAAGGCCGAGGCCTTGGGATTGAATAATGAAGATTGAAGATTGAATATTGTTTATTGATGTACTTCCGAGTAATTGAATGATGATTGTATCAGGCACATTGCCTTAGAAGATGTAAATAAAAACGACAGAATTCCACAAATATTCAATATTCAATATTCAATTCTTACGGGAGGAATGATATGAAAATAGGCGTTGTCGGTGCCGGTGCGATGGGCAGTCTGTTTGGCAGCCTTCTTGCCGAAGCCGGTAATGAAGTTTGGCTATGCGATATCCGCGAAGACCATATTCAGGTTGTAAGCCAGGATGGCCTCATGGTCGAATATGAGGCCAAAACCCGCAATGTCAGGCTAAATGCCACCACGAACCCGGATAAAATCGGCAAATGTGAACTGGTTCTGATTTTTGTAAAATCGACCCAAACCGAATCTGCAGCCAAAACAGCAGCACAGTTATCGGGTCGCAACGGTTTTGTGATGACGCTTCAAAACGGCATGGGCAACGCCGATGCGATTGCAGCAACCGTGGAATCCAATCGGATCCTGGTCGGCACAACATCCCATGGGGCCACGCTGCTGGGTGCGGGAAATATTCGTCATGCCGGCAAAGGGCCGACGATCATCGGTATTTGGGGCGGCGCTGATCCGGAATTTAAAATCGCGCGGCACACCGCTGCTCTGTTCACTCAGGCCGGAATTGAAACTACCGCCGTTGAAGACATTCGGGCGGTGATCTGGGATAAACTGCTCGTCAATGTAGGGATCAATGCCATCACTGCTTTAACCGGTATCAAAAACGGCCAAATCCTCGATCTTGAATCGACCCGTGAACTCAGTTGCCTAGCAGTTGAAGAAGCAGCGGCGGTGGCGCGGGCTCGGGGAGTCGAAATCGGTGAAGATCCGATGTCCCGTGTATTTCAGGTGGCTGTGGCCACTGCGCCGAATCGCTCTTCCATGGGCCAGGATGCGGATCATCGCCGCCCAACCGAGATCGGTTCAATCAACGGTTTTGTTGTACGCGAAGCCGGCCGAATGGGACTCGCCGCACCGGTGAACCAGACGCTAACAGCGCTGGTGGAGACGATGGAGGCGCATTACAAAGACTAAGGTTTCGGGTGTGAGGTGTCAGTCACTGAGTTCAAAGGTTCAAGGTACAAGGATTTGTTAAATTAGTTTTATTTGTCTCATTGGTTGAATTGGTTATTTAGAACCGAACCAATTGAACGAATTAAACCAATCAAACCAATAGAACGTGTGCGCGACACCTGAAGCCAAAAATTAATAGGAAGGAAACTAAAAAGATGAGTAAAACCGTATCGATTTTGGACATCCAACAGGCCAAGGTCGAGGGCCGCAAGCTGGTCATGGTCACAGCCTATGATTATCCGTTCGGCTTGCTGGCTGACCAGGCTCAAGTCGACCTGGTGCTGGTGGGAGATTCACTGGGCATGGTCGTCATGGGTTTAGACGGTACCGTTGAAGTCACCATGGAACACATGATTCACCATATCAAAGCGGTTGTGCGTGGCTGCAAGGGTCCGCTGGTTATTGGCGATATGCCTTTTATGAGCTACAACACCTCAATCCGTGAAGCCATCCACAACGCCGGTCGACTGATGAAAGAAGGCGGCTGCGATGCGATCAAACTTGAAGGCGGTGTTGACTTTGCTCCCAGCGTTGAAGCGATTGTAAAAGCCGGCATCCCGGTGCAGGGCCACATCGGCCTCACCCCCCAGACCGCCAGTGCGCTGGGGGGCTTCAAAATGCAGGGCAAAGATGCAGCGGCAGCCAAACAAATTATTGATGACGCCCGAAGCCTGCAGCGCGCCGGGGTTTTTTCAATTGTTTTAGAGGCGGTGCCGGCACCCCTCGGCAAATTCGTCTCAGAAGCGGTTGACGTTCCAATTATCGGCATCGGTGCCGGCCCGGATGTGGATGGCCAGGTGCTGGTCACTCATGACATGCTCGGACTGTTCGACAAATTTATGCCCAAATTCGTTAAGCAGTATACGCAACTTCGAACCATTATCCTTGACGCCATGAAGGCCTATAAAAAAGAAGTGCAGGAGGTGGCTTTCCCGGGACCGGAGCATTCGTTTAAGATGCCCGCGGAAGCTCTGGCTCAGCTCAAGAAGATGATCGCAGATTAGATAAAAGGTGTCAGGTGTCAGTGTTCAGGTGTCAGGAGGGTGCCAAAAAGGCTTGGCGGGCTGGGAAGCTGGGAGGCCAGAAAGCTTGGAAGCTCTCAAGCACATGAGCCCTCAACCCTTTCGGCTTCCCAGCTTTATAGCCTTCCAGCCTTCAAGCCATAGATTATGATCTATCCGCGGTGAGCTATTTGCCCGACACCTGAAACCTTTATTGACTGATCAAATCTGATAAAGCTTGAGGGGTTGATCGGCGAGCTGTTGGTTGGCTTCTTTTAGTTTTTCTTCATTCGAAACAACGGCGACGGCCTGTTGTTCGGGCGGGGTCACAAAATATTTTTCGGCAGCCTGCCTGACATCCCGACGCGTCAAAGCCAGCAATCTTGTTTTAAACTGGCCGCGAATTTCATCAGACATAGAAACAATCTTGCGATAAAATGCTTTCCTGGCGGCCGGCCCCGGCGGATCCGGCTTATCAATTTCAGAGCATACCTGCAAAATCGCCTCCTTAACATCCTCATCGGAATAATTGCCGTCACGGGCAAACCGGGCGGCACCCTCATAAACCTTCAAGGTGGCAACAATGCGGGGATCCCGGTAAGAAGCGAAACAAAACAGTCCATCTTCCGGGCTGTATATGGCAAATCCGCCATAGGCCCCTCCTTTTTCCCGAATTTCACGATGCAAATACATGGATCGGAGGATTTTACTGATAACTGCCAGGGCCGGGGCGTCCGCATGGGTCATGCGGACGGTCTCAAAGGTCAGGGCCACAAACGATACGGCTGTTGACGTGCCCCAGCCTTCCCGCAGGATTTCATTATCCATGCTGATATCGGGTGGACCGAATCCATCGGTCTGACCATCTCCAAGCTGTTCGTAAATAGTTGCAGCCGAAGCGCCGGCAGCCGGCTGGCTATCTTCCTCCCCGATGAGTGCCATCTGAAAATTGTTGCGGGCAAAGAGCCGAGTCCCGATAGTCGTCAAGTCCCGACACAATGCGGACATTTTTTTTCCGGTAAGGTTGTCGGTTAGCCGCTTGATGACTTTCAGCTGATGGATACCGCTCCAGGATTCACTCAGCGCACGGGTGTGTGAAAAGTTTCTGGACGCGGCCGAGATGGCCAACCGATGACCGTTGTGCACAATCATGGATTGAAGACCCGCACGATATTCGTTCAACAGGTTTTTTAAGCGCGAATGGTCGCAAAACTCAAAGTGCGCGATCAACTCCTGGATGATTTCAAACATCTTCTCTTGATTCCGGACGAGACATTTAGCGCTAAAGGAAATAAACGGCAAACAGCTTCCGTCCGGAACATAACTTGTCCGAGCGTGTGTCGCTAAACCGATACCGCCGGTATAAGCATCGATCCGCCGTGCCATCTCGGTGTAGTCATGTAACGAAGTACCGGCCCGGGTCAGAGCATAACAAAAAAACGGGGCCCACGGCACCAGCACCTGGGGAAGGACGCCGGTTCCGGCTGCGGCGGCAAAGTAAAAAATTCCGGAAGTCGGCTGGTTGTAAACGCTGACGGCCGACTTGCTGTCATAGACTGTTTCTTTAACAATCGGAACCGAAGGCGGAATATCCCCTCTTTGTAACGTGGGCAGACAGGATGCATCATCTTCGGTTTCTTGCCGAAGCTGCAAGGCTTTAGCATCTTGCCGGATTTTTTCAATTCTGGACCGGGACAGGCTTTTTTGGACTTTCTCCAATTCGCGCTGCACGCGAAGCGTTTCATTTTGCTCCATTTGTTGATCCGGTACCATGGTGAGCCGGATCCGATGGGAGTTGGTCAGCAAGTATTTTTCAATCAGGTTTTCAAAAAAAGGCCCCTGTTTCATGACTTCGCGCAGCTTTTTTAGATCATCATCAAATTTTAAAATCTTTACGGGGTCTCCACCATGCAACCAGGGGCCGGCAAATGCCAGTAAAAGCTTAATCCCATAAGGATACGGTGTGTTGGTTATCTCCTTACGATGGAACTCGATCTGGTGGATCGCCGAATCAATCAATTGTTTGTCGATACCATTATTTACAAGATCGGTCAGGGTCTCAAAGATGATGGCTTCGATTTTTTCAGCAGAATCCTTTTCAACATCCTTTAACCCGCTTACAAAGGCCGTATCCCGGTTATCAGCGTCAAAACCGCTGCCATCACACATGGCGGATCCAAGCCCGGAGTCTATGAGGGCTTTGCGAAGCGGCGCTGCGGAATTTCCCAGCAAAATTTGATCCAACAACGATAACGTCAGAACATCAAAGGCATCTTTAATATCCGCGGTAAGCCACGCCACGCAAACCTGACATTTTTTGGATGGGTCCTCATTCGCCTGGAACGGATATGGGAAGGTGCCCACCCGCGGCTTACGCCAACGTGGTTGCGAGGGAACATCGCTGTCGGGAGAGATGCGCTTAAATTTATTTAAAACCGTATCTTCAATGACTGCCAGACTTCCCGCCAGGGGCAAATTACCGTAAGTATAGAAACACGCGTTGCTGGGATGATAATAGTCCCGGTGGAATTCTTTGAGTTGCGCGTAGGTCAACGATGGAATTTCTGCCGGATCACCACCGGAATTGTAATGATAGGTTGTAGAAGGATACAATTCTTTTTGAATCGAGCGAACCATAACCTGATCCGCTGAAGACATGGCCCCTTTCATTTCATTGTAGACAACACCTTTATAGGCCAACCGGAACCGGCTGGGATCATTTGCATTGAAATCGCCCTCAATTTCCAGACGATGACCCTCTTGCTTAAAACTCAGCTCGTCTAACGTGGGGAAAAAAGCAGCGTCCAAATAAACGTCCATGAGGTTGAAATAATCTTTTTGATTCTGAGTCGAAAAGGGATACATGGTCCAATCTGAGGCGGTAAAGGCATTCATAAAGGTGCTCAGGCTTCTTTTGAGCATCGAAAAGAAAGGATCGCGAACTGGATACTGATTGGACCCGCAGAGTACGGTATGCTCAAGAATATGGGCAACGCCGGTCGAATCTACCGGCACGGTTTTAAAAGCAACGCTGAACGTGTTTTCCGCATCTTTGTTGCTGATATGAATATGGCGCGCACCGGTTTTTAAATGCTCGAGATCATAAAAATAAGAGCAAATCCCCTCAAGTGGCACAACGCGCTTGATCAAATAATTACGAATATGGTCACCCGGGCGAAGCTTTGAATTATTAGGATCCACAGAT
>JASFGM010000067.1:0-8967 GCA_050123755.1 Desulfobacterales bacterium | reverse complement strand
ACGAAAAATATGAGAACCGGTACCGTAATCAGCATGCTTCCGGCCATAATCATCCCCCAGTCGATCACGGTGGCATTGTAAAGGTCGGCGATGCCGACCGAAAGGGTTTTGAGTTCATCTGAGGTGATCAGTATCCTCACAAAGATGTAATCATTCCACGCCAGAATAAACGTAAAAATGCTCGTTGCGATGATACCCGGTAATGCCAACGGCAAAACGACATAGATCACCGCCTGAAGCCGGGAAGCCCCATCGATTAAAGCGGCTTTCTCCAACGCCAGCGGTATGCTTTGAAAAAAGGCTCTAAGAAGCCATAAGCTGAACGGCAGGCAGAATGCGGTATATGCCATAATCAGAGCGATATGCGTGTTTGCGAGACCGACTTTTTTAATCAACACATAAAACGGAATCACGATCATTATGGGCGCAAACATATAGGTAAAAAGAATCAGGCTGGCAATTTTTTCGCGGCCGTAAAATTGAAATCGGGTCAGACTGTAAGCTCCGGCACTGCCCATTATTATCGTCAGAATCACCGTTGTAAGTGAAACAAAGACACTATTTTGAAAATAAGTCAAAAATCGAGTTTGTTCAAACAGGCGTTCAAAGTTTGCCAGCGTAGACGCATCAGGCAAAAAATTTGGCGGAGAAACAAATATTTCCTGTAAGGGTTTAAACGAGGTGGAAACCATCCAGAAAAAAGGG
Organism: Desulfobacterales bacterium; assembly: GCA_050123755.1. Taxonomy (GTDB): domain Bacteria; phylum Desulfobacterota; class Desulfobacteria; order Desulfobacterales; family JAHEIW01; genus JAHEIW01. The sequence continues at coordinate 8,262 of JASFGM010000067.1, read as the reverse complement.
AACGCCGTCGAAACCGCCAGAATGGCGGCACACCAATATATAAATTGCCCCCGCAACGAAAAAAAATTGTTCTTGGGAGTCAAATCTCTTCCTCCCTTCTGAACATTTTGAAATAAATCATTGTCGCAACAATGAGAAGGATAAACATGATCACGGCAAGGGCCGAACCCAGTCCGGCTTGATAATACATAAAAGTCCGCATGTAGGCATATACCGGAAGCGTTCGGATATATTTGTCGGCACCGCCTCCCTGGGTCAGCAACCAGACCGTGTCAAACTTCGTAAACATCCAGATGCTTCTCAAAAGGATGACGACAAACAGGACGTTTCTTAACTGCGGCAGGGTAACATGGATAAAACGCCTGAAAGGGCCGGCGCCGTCAACTTTAGCGGCACTGTAGAGCACCGGCGGAATGGTTTGCATCCGGGCCAGGACACTCAACACGACAAAGGGAAAAAATTCCCAGATACTGATGAGGATCAGGGAGGTCATAATATGGTCCTTTCCCATCCAGGAAAGGGGATCTTCCACAATTCCGACTGACACTAAAAGATAATTTACCAACCCGAACTGGTCGTTCAAAAGCCATTTCCAGAGAATAATCGCCACCACCGTCGGAATGACATAGGGGAAAAGAATAACCCCTCGAACAAAATTTCTGCCCTTGAACGCCTCGTTGACAATTAAGGCTGCGAGGATACCGATGATAATCTGGAAAAAAATAGTACTGACGGAATACACCGTTCCGTACCAGATACTCATCCAGAAATCGGAATTTTTCATCAGATAGATATAGTTGGCAATACCGACAAATCGCTGATCCGGGAAAAACGAGTGTTTCTTAAAAAGGCTGAGCCAAACACCGTATAAGACCGGGTAAACCAGCAGGGAGCAAATCAGGAGAACCGAGGGGGCAATCAATAGTATTCCTGCTTTTGGGGAATTCAGTTTCACTACAAGACTCCGATGGGTTAATTTCTAAATCGGTGAGAAGGGCCGGCAACCTCAACCCGAATCCCGGCCCGTCTCGATTGCGCTAAATTACCACTTGGCATATCCTTTGTCTTTGACGAGCTCTTCTGCGCGTTTTTGAGCCTTAGCCGCGGCCTTTTCAGGCGCCACCCCTTCTTTGGTCACCTCCATCACCATATCCTTTAAGATACCGGACCCCAGAATCGACATCAGATAGGGCTTGGTGGTCATGTCTACCCATTCGACCACAAGCGTCGGTTTGACGAGGTCGTTGTCCAGATAGTGTTCCTGCACATCGAGCCACCCTTTCCATCTTTTGATCATGGGGGTTGCTGCGTAAGCCTTGCTTTGTCGCAGGGATTTGGTAATCGGGAAGAAGTGAATCGGAACCGTTTGAATGTACTCTAGATAATTTTCATCCTGATAGAAGAATTTTAAAAATTCTTTGGCCTCATTCGGGTACTTGCACCCTTTAAACAGCATCCAGGGCTCCTCGTCCACCTGGGCGGCGGGCTTGGTTCCGCTGGGTCCGTGGGGCTTGATCCAAACGTCAAAATAGTCGGTGCTTCTCATATTTTCAGGGGCGTATTGCTCGATCAATGATGCCCCTCGGCCGTAACCCTGGTACATCATGGCGGCTTTTTGACCGTACATGTTGCCAAAGGTTTCCAGGTAGCCATGGCCTTCCCAGCCGGGCGGCATATATTTGGTGAGTTCCTTCAGAAAATTCAGGGTTTGAATCATCGACTTGTCGGTGAAGTGCGGACGATTGTTTTCATCGAAGAGGATGCCCCCGTTTGCCTTGGTCAACTCACCCATAAGAATATTAATAAAAAGATTGATACCGGGTATCGTCATCCCGTAAATATCCGTTTTGCCGTCACCATCGGTATCCATTGTCAGCTCTTTGGCGAGGTTGAGCAAATCATCCCAGGTCTTGGGGCCCTTCAGACCTTTTTTTTGAGCCAGATCTTTACGGTAGACCAGCAATGAGGTACCCGCCGCGTGCACGAGACCGTAATAATGGTCGCCGAATTTACCCACCATCTTGATTTGATCCCAGATGTTGTCTTCGCCGATCGCTTTAACGACATCATCCAGAGGCAACAGCAGGCCTTTTTCTTGAAGTGCCGCACACGTAATGGGCTGCCCGTGAGAAAGCTCCGGTGGCGAACCTGCCGCCAGCGCGGCCATTATTTTACCTTCCAGATCTCCCCAGGCAAGGGCCTCGGCTTCAACTTTAATATCGGTATGAAGTGCCTCAAACCGTGATACGATATTGGCAATTGCTGCTCTTGATTTCGGGTTGGTTTCAGTATGCCAGACGTGGATTACCTTTTTTGCTGCCAAAGCCGTGCCGCCCAAAATAAGGGAAAACAAACAAACGAAACCAATGACCATGATCCATTTCTTTTTCGCCTTCATTCTCTTCCCTCCTTTCCTGCATCAGGTCTTCACTGTGACCTGATGGATTGCCCCCGGTGAGAACACCGGGTGGCAGTTGATATAAGCCAAATCTGTCATAGGCGATGGTTACATTGTTTGATATCACCCCCCTTGCCTCATTTTTTTCCAATTCAGTTTAACATGTTCTCCAGTGTATCTGCCGGCTCACAGTTTAATGGCGATTTCATGTCCCTCGTAAACCGCATCTACGATTTCACGCGGCTGGCGCGCATCACCGATCACATATAGCTCGGAAACTTTTCCTTCGAGGTTCTTATAGATCGTATCGTTGGGCCGTTCAGAACCCAGGGCCAACACAATCGTATCGAAGTCATCGAGTTTTCGAACACCGGAAGCATCCTCAATCATCACATAGCCCCTGCCCAATTCTTTCACCTGCACAGATGTGTGAATCGTGACAGCCTTTTCATTAAGCCGCTTTTTCAGATAGTGTTGCAGGTGGTTTACCAGATCCGATGCAATATCCTCCAACATCTCAACCAAAGTGACTTTTTTGCCCGCCTCTGACAAAAGATCCGCTATTTCGGCACCCGTACCGCCACCCCCAACCACCAGAACCTTATCTCCGATGTCGGCCCCATTGGATAAAACATCATCGACCGAGAGGGCACCACTCTCCTCGATTCCTTTCCAATTCGGAAATTGCGGTGAAGCGCCGGTAGCCACAACCACAACATCCGGTTTTTCCGGATCCAGCATACTGGATGTGAACTCTCGGCCTATCTCGACTGTTATCCCGAGCGCCTTGACCCTTTTTACGAGATAATCGATGAATTCGTTGAGCACCTCTTTTTTGGGAGGATTGGCACCCAGGTTTACGCGACCGCCCAATTTATTTTTCTTTTCAAAAATCTTCACCTGGTGACCTCTCAGGGTTGCGATCTCGGCTGCTTTGAGTCCACCGGGTCCGGCGCCTACCACCCACACCTTTTTGGAACGATCTGCTTTTGAGTACCGCAATTGAGTTTCATTGCCCGTCTCCGGGTTAACCGAACATCGGACAGAATCCGCTCTCAATGTCTGGATACACTTGTTGCATGAAATGCATGGAATGATTTCATCAAATTGGCCTTGCCTGGCCTTTTCCGGCAAATGGGGATCGGCAAGCAGGGCTCGCCCCATGGAAACCAGATCCGCTTTTTGATCCTGAATGATTTGGTCTGCCATAGCCGGATTTCTGATTCTGCCCACCGTAATAACAGGGATATCGACTTCCGCTTTTACAGCGGCAGCCAGATGAACAAAAACGCCCTCTTCCACATAATAGGGCGGATGGTTGAGATAACCCGAAGCCGCATTACAGGCCGAAATATGCAGTGCATCGGCACCCTCTTTTTCCAAAAGCCTGGCGATCTGGCGGGTATCCTTTACGTTTAATCCTTCCTCGACATATTCATCTCCACTCAATCTGCAAATAATCGGAAAATCCGGGCCCACGTTCTGACGCACGGATCGAAGAACCTCTAATGCAAATCGGGCTCTGCCCGTGATGTCACCGCCGTACTGATCCTCTCTTTTATTTGAAAACGGTGACAAAAAAGAACAAATCAGGTACCCATGGGCCATATGAAGTTCAACCCCGTCTGCGCCCGCTTTCTTGACGCGATCGGCGGCTTGTGTATACACATTTACGAGATCCTCGATTTCACCGATCGTCAATTCATGGGGCGTTTCCATCCCGGGCAAAGCGGGTACGGCCGAAGGTCCCACAATGGGAGCGCCGGTCACTTTTGAAAACGTCTGCCGACCGGCATGATTGATCTGAACCACGATTTTTCCGCCGGCTGCGTGTATTGCTTCTACCAGATTCTCGATTTTGGCCGCATGCTCGTCCGTGCTGATCAGCAGCATTTTCGGACTGGCTTTGCCGTGTTCATGAATGCCGGTGTGCTCGACCGTGATATAGCCCACACCGCCCCTGGCGCGTTCAACATAATAAGCGATCTGGCGGTCGGAAACAAAACCTTCCGCGCTGGCATAGTTGGTCGCCATGGGCGGCATGACAATGCGGTTTTCCAATTTTAAGTTTCCAATGGAAAATGGGCTGAAAAGCTGCTCTAAGGCCATACATCACCTCCGCTCAAAGGGTTGGCAGGATTAAAATGTTTTCTGAAAGGAAAATTATTGTCTGTTCAGTTACCTATAAAGGTATTGAAAAATGAAATAATTCTTGACAGGTTAATTAAAAAAGTGAATTAAATCGCTATGGACAAGTGGTCTGACCAGCTGTACGATCTTTATTCATTTTCCGAACCGCTGTCAAGGATAAATTCATCTAGATATCAAATTGCAAATTAGGAGGTAACCCATGGCTTACGGCTACTGGGGAAAAATCCTGCGCGTTAACCTGAGCACCGGAGATATCAGCGTTGACGAGCATAATGAAAAATTTTACCGCACCTATCTGGGTGGTAAAGGCATTATTTCACATTATTTGCTTAAGGAAGTAACACCCGGCTGTGATCCTCTAAGCGCCGACAACGTGCTGGTGTTTGCTGCCAGCGTCCTCACGGGCACGGGGATACCGGGATCAGCCCGTAACAGTGCCGGTGCTAAATCGCCGCTGACAGGGGGATACGGCGAAGGTGAAGGCGGCGGAGACTGGGGGGTCAAGCTGCGCTGGGCGGGCTATGATGGAATTGTGATTACGGGTCAATCTGAAAAGCCGGTATACCTCTGGATCAATAACGACACGACTGAATTGCGGGATGCGTCCGATATTTGGGGCCTGGAGGCCTATGAAACCCAGGAAGGTATCCGCGTTGCCGTCGGTGATAAAAACGCCTCGGTTGCCATGATCGGCCCGGGAGGCGAACGCCTGATTCGTTTTGCATGCATCGCCCTCGGACTGCATGACTTTATCGGCCGTTCCGGCCTGGGCGCGGTGATGGGAGCCAAGAAGCTTAAAGCCATCGCGATAAACGGCAAGCAGCGACCCGATGTGGCCGATAAGCAAGTGCTCACGGAAATGGCTCGCTGGATGCGCGACAATTATGAAGACGCATTGGGCACGATGACAGAGATGGGCACCGCGCGTGGTGTCCCCCTTTTAAGCAGTGCCGGTGGCTTGCCGACGCGCAATTTCAAAGAAGGAAGTTTTGAAGATGTTGAGGCGATCTCCGGCCGCTTCATGACGGATACGATTCTGGTGGATCGTTCAAGCTGTTACGCCTGCCCGGTGCACTGCAAGCGCGTTGTGGAAGTTAACGAGGAGGGACTGACCGTCAGTCGCCGTTACGGCGGCCCCGAATATGAGACGATCGGCGCTTTTGGGTCGAATTGCGGTATCAACGATCTCAAAGCAATCGCCAGGGCCAACGAAATATGCGACGCCCACACAATCGATACGATCGGAGCCGGCATCATGATATCCGGTGCCATCGAATGTGCCGAACGGGGATTATTGTCTCAGGATCTGATCAGCGATCTGGACTTAAGATTCGGTTCTGTCTCCGGAATGCTGAAACTACTGAATCAGATCGTCCAGCGCGAAGGTCTCGGAGATATTCTGGCGGACGGTCCCAAAAATATCGTCGCCAAACTGGGAGCGGAGGCCGCGGCCTGCTTTATGCATGTTAAAGGCCAACCGTTTCCACTGCATGAGCCGCGCTGGAAGGCCGGTATGGGCATCGGCTATGCGCTCTCGGTCACCGGTGCTGAACATATGACCAATATTCATGACAACATGTATACCAGTGAGGATGCACCGACGTTTGCTGCCGTTCAAAATATGGGCATCCTGGAATCTGTAGACAGCCAGGAACTCAGCCCGCGTAAAGCGCGACTTTGGATTTTTATGATGCTTAACCGATCGATCCATAACCATGTCAGCATATGTTCGTTTATGCCTTACAGCCTCGATCAGATTCTTGATCAGGTCAAAGGCGTAACCGGTTGGAATGCGTCGACCTGGGAATTGATGAAAATCTCGGAGCGCTCCTTCAACATGGCCCGGGCGTTCAATGCCCGTGAGGGTTTTACCTCCGAAGATGATGTCCTTCCGGAGCGGTGCTTCGAACCGATGGAAGGCGGAACCCTTAAAGGACATGCCATCGACCGCCAGCAGTTTTATGAAACGCGCAATCTGATTTATGACATGCTTGGGTGGGATCGCCAATCGGCAGCCCCCAAACGCTGGAAACTGTATGAACTCGGATTGGATTGGCTGGTAGAGGATCTTGCAAAGCAAGGAATTTTTAGAGAATGAATGCGTCCGACCAACCACCGGATCGCCGCTTTCAGAAATCAGTAATCGTGCGTGTGAAGCTCTGCGATTTTCTATCGAAGTTAACCCCGGAAAACGATTTCGCTTTGCCGATTCCGGCCGGGTGCACAGCTGCTGATTTTATCCAGTATTTAGCCCGGCGTCTTGGTAATGATTTTCGTAAAGCGCTGCTTGATAATGACGGCAGGCCGCATTCGGACTATGCGATTGTAATCAACACACATTTAATTCCGCCCCAACATCTAACAGAATTTTCAATCAAAGAGAATAGCAAACTCAGCATAATTCCGATTGCCGGAGGGGGATGAGTTTTGAGATGGGTTCGAATCTAATGTCAAATTTTATTGCGCCTTCTCAGTTTGCCATCGGAATTATTCTTCCACTTTCATCAAAACACAGCTCAAGGGGTTGATTATCTACGGTGATGTTTGAATTCGCCTGAAGTTCCGGCAGAATCGCCTCGCTGGCCCAGAAGGTAGCCAGTTTGCTGGTATTGATAATGCGCGCCATGCGCGCATTCGCCGGAACCGGTATGCGGGACAATGCTGTTTCAACAGCGGCTCGGTCATTTTCGAGAGGGATTGGCATCAGCGCAGATCGGAATATGCCGGAAGTAAATACATTCAGGTAGGTGGCATTCCAGTCAATCTGGTCGATCACCCGGCGGGTTGTCAAATCCGCCATGCCGATCCCGGTGGCATTTCCATGTGAAGCCGGCGTCAGATCCAGAACAATGAGATAACGATAGTCGGGTTTGCGTGCACCGCCCTCCCGCCGCCAGAACCCGATCACATTGGGGTCCATTCCGGTCCCGCTGATATTTTTTCCGATTTCGTCTATCAGCAGGATATCCAAATCATCCATGGGCAGTTTCGGCAGCAACGTCCAGGCAATTTTTAGAAATTCCCGATCCACTTCAGCAAATTCTTGCGGCCCCGCAAGCTTAAGGGAGTGCGTCCCACCCGCGGCATTCTCGGTAACCCCCAGGCCGCAAAGAACAGAGGTCTTCTGCATAATTAAGCGGGCCGCCGGCACAATCGTTTTCCCTAATTCATATTTATGCATATTGGCCGCACCCTTTTGGCGGCCGCAACCAACGGCCAGAATCTTACACAATCCGGACTCGATATCAGCGCGAAACGCCGTATGCGGCTTCACCCGATTAATGACCACGATGTGATCGGCCGCCAGGGCGTCCTTGGCAAAAAAAACTTCAGCACCCGACTCGATCCGCCCCAGGGAAACCACATCCATGTTTGAAACAATGGGAGCTTTCACAGCTTCTTCGGTAATCCCAAGATCGGCCAGCACCTGAATCTGTCCCTCAGCGGTTGCGCCCCCATGCGAGCCCATGGCCGGGATAATATAGGGTTCGAGCTGTATTGCGCGCAGACAATCAACCACCGTTTCAACCATTATCTTGAGGTCATAGGTGCCCCGGGATCCGACGCCTACAGCCACACTTTGACCGGGCCGCACTCTGGTCCCGGGACTGAAGCTGGCAAACTCATCGCGAACAGCTTGGGCCACATTGTTAATAGATGATACATCGAAACGTTGCTGGATATGATAAAGGGATGGAAAATGCATCGCTTTT
>JASFGM010000066.1:0-8998 GCA_050123755.1 Desulfobacterales bacterium | reverse complement strand
CGTGACCGCTGATTCGGTAATCGTCACCATCAACGGAAACCAGCCACTGACCTACACGGCGATTAAACAGGTGTTTCCAATGGGGGTGCTGTTTCATTTTCCCGAAACCTCCCTGGACACGGTTAAGACGGTGACGACACCGCCTGAAAACCAAATCGTTGGTTCCGTTAAAGCCACCGAACTCGTCGAGGGCCAATCAACAACTTCGCGGATCTTTATTGCAATGAAAGCGGATGCACCCTATGACCTCAAACCGGAAGATACCGGACTGCAGGTCTCATTTCCCAAGGTTGCTTCCCGGGCGCCGGTTGCCAAACCACCGCTGGCAAAAAAACCGTCCGCGCCGCAAAAGCCGCAGCAGGCTTCTATAAAGGATCTTCCAGCCGCCAGCCGTTTAAAAACAGTATCCGCCACAGCATTAAAAGATAACGTGGTTGTCAATGTTCAAGCCGATGGGGCCATTAAAAATTATAAATCCTTCACCATCGACGGCAAACAGCCCCGAATCGTAATTGACATGTTCAAAATCAAAAGCCCCTATAAAAAGGAGCAGCGTCTGCCCGTTAAATCCCAATGGGTCAGACAGGTCCGCCATTTTGGTTATCCGGACAAAGTCCGCTTGGTGCTGGATACCCCCAAATCCTCGCTGGCCAAATATTCGGCCTCACCCACCGCCGGCGGCCTGATGGTTCATGTCGGCAAAGTTCCGGAGGCCGCATCGAAGGAAACGCCAACATCAACTGCCGCAAAAAAAGAAAAACCGATTGTGGCCCAAAAGGCAACCGAATCCAAAGCAGTTGTTCCGCTTAAATCCGGCCAGCCTGCCTGGGTGAATCGCATCGATTTTTCCAGTGAGGAAGCCGGGAAATCATCGCTGATCATCGGAACAACCGTTCCGATCCAATATGATCTCCAAAAAGTGTCCGGCAAGCGACTACACCTTAAACTGATCAATACCAGCCTGCCGGATTATCGCAAGCGCGCCCTGATCACCACCCGATTTGAAAGTGCGGTGGATCGGGTCACGCCCATTCAGACCGCCGCAATGAAAGGCGACTCGCTATTCACCATTGAACTGCGCGAGGCGGTTCCCTATTTTGTGGATCACAAGGACAACATCCTGCGGATCAATTTCGCGGCCTCCTCCATACCTCCGAAACCATACGAGGACGCAGATCTGCCGGAATGGAAAAAAGTTCTGGCCGAAGCCCCCGCCACACCTGCCACGGGAGCCGAAAAGGCTAAGATGGCAGCTGTGAAAACAGCTGAGGATAAAAAACCGGCCGAAAAAGCAGCTGCGGCCGGCCGGGAACAAAGCCTCGAGGAACGATTGGCTGAAATTTCGCCGCAAAAGAAATACACAGGGGAAAAAATTGCCCTTGATTTTTTTGATACCGATATTAAAAATGTTTTCCGGATCTTGAGGGAAATCAGCGGCAAAAACTTTGCGATTGACAAAAACGTTACCGGAAAAGTCACCCTGACCCTCGAAAGGCCGGTGCCCTGGGATCAGGTGCTTGACCTTGTGTTGAAAATGAACCAGCTGGGCATGACCATGGAGGGTGATATCGTCCGAATTGCCACCCTCACCACCCTGGCCCAGGAGGATAAACTCAAGCAGGCCCAATTAAAAGCCTCGCAAGCGGCCCAAAAACAGGCCGAAGCGCTTGAACCGCTTTTTACCGAATACATTCCGGTCAGCTATTCTAATGCCCAAAGCGAAGTACTGCCTCATGTTACGGCCATCCTTACCGAGGGCCGCGGCAAAGCCAATGTGGATGCGCGCAACAATCAGCTCATCATAACCGATACGGCTGCAAACATTCAACGGGCGAAGCAAATCGTTGAAAAGATTGATACGGTCACACCTCAAGTCGTTATCGAAGCCCGAATTGTGGAGGCCATCACCAATTTCTCAAGAGAAATCGGGTTCGACTGGGGAGAGGTCACGCTCGGTGCCTTAGACATTCCGGGTACGGATTATGAATTCGGCCCGACCACCTTTTTGGCCGATAATATCCCCGCCAACTTTGCAGATACCGGATCGCTCAGCTTTAGCCTCTTTAAAACCTCCGGAACCCCGTTTTCCATCGTGGAAGCTGAGCTGGCCGCGGCGGAGGTCGAAGGTAAGACCAACATCATTTCCTCACCTAAAATTGTGACGCTGGACAACAAAAAGGCTAAAATAAAGCAGGGGTTTGAATTCCCTTACGAAGAACGTGATTCCTCCGGTAATGCCACCGTGCGGTTTAAAAATATTGATCTGTTACTGGAAGTCACCCCCACCGTGACTCCGGATAATCGGATTGCGATGAACATCTTTGTCACTAAAAATGAGGTTGCCGAGCAGACGCTTCAGGGACCGGCATTATCGACCAATGAAGCGCAAACCGAAATTTTAGTCGATGATGGAGATACGATTGTCATCGGCGGCATCCTCAAATCTACAATCGTATGGGGTGAACGCGGAATCCCCGGTTTACGCAAGATGGGCGTGTTGGGCTGGCTGTTCAAATTTCAGTCTGAAAGCGACGATAAAAACGAATTGTTGATTTTTATAACGCCCCGCATCGTCAAGCTGGAACAAAAACGCCTGTGATAAGCCGCGCGCGGCAAGCCAGTTCAGTTTCTCAGAAGATAGCACTGAAAAAATACGAATCCGGTCATTGAGCTTTGCTCAGACCGGATTTGTATTTTTAACGGATCTATATCCCAAAAGAAGGCAATCCATCTCGGGAGTTTTAGATTTCAATTAGTTTCGGAGCATTGGAGTACTTGAAGCGTTGCGAGTTTCGCGTTCCGGGTTGCGGGTTGAGATATTGCAAACTAAACCTTCAGGGCATGACCCGCAACTCGCAACCCGTAACTCGGAACAAAAGAACGAACCCAACACTCCGGTACTTCAATATCCCATGGCCGAGACTTTCAAGAACTTTGGGAATTCTCAAAATTATCTTTTTATGGTCATAGATCCGTTTTTTAGAATAACGCTTTGACTTCCCTGGCCCCCTGCTCCGCCTCGTCGGCCAGCGGAGACTCCGGTGCCAGCTCGACGACCTTGCGGTAGGAATTATAGGCCTTGCTAAACTCCAGTGCCAGCCGATAGGCTTTGGCCAGCTGAAAATGAAGTGCCGGCGAATCCGGCACTATGCGGACCGCTTTTTCCAGCTTTTCCACCGCTTGCGGTATACGACCCATGTCAATATAGGTTTGCGCCAGGCCCTGCAGCGCATTGACAAACTCGGGCTTGATCTTTAAGGCTTCGAGATAATATTTTTCGGAACGCTCCAGTTCCCCTTTGTAATAATAGGCATTGCCCAAACCGGCAAATGTAAAATGCGGTGTGGCGTAAAGGAGATTGGCGATGACTTGGTTATAATAGAAAATAGCTTTATCCCAATCCTTTTTACCGGCATAGGCATTTCCCAGGCTGTTGATGGCCGGTCCAAAATCCGCGTTCAGCTCTACGGCTTTTTTGTAATGGCCGATGGCCTCGTCAAATCTCCCCCGGCTATAGTATATAAGTCCCAGATCATATTGCAGCAGGTGATCATCGGGGTATTTCGCTTCCGCCTTTTTAAGTTCCTTCATGGCCATTGCGATATTGCCCTGCTGCAGATAGGCTTCGCCAACCCGCCGGTAGGCCTCGGCTTCTTTCTTGCTTTTCTCATCATTAGTTGTGGCGCAAGCTGCCAGGACCAACATCAAAACAAACCCACTTGTACAAATCAACCCTATTCTTTTCATTATTGATTACCTCAATCAATTAAAATGTCTGGAAATTACGCGATCATTTAAAAATAAGTCATTTTTCGTGAAATTGCGACCCTATTAGAAGTTATCTCAAAAATGTGGATCAGGGTCCAGGGTTAGGCGTCCCGTGAATTGAAAACGGAGCGTACACGCAGTAGGTGAGTATTTCAACTCGGGCGGGACAACACCGCCATGGGCCCTTAGACGCATTTTTAAGATAGCTTCTAATTGCTTCCCGAAACGACACCACCTAACGTTTTTTTAGATCCAGCAAGCCGGCAATCTCTTCGGACACGCGACGCACAAACGCTTCGAAATCTTTGCCGCTTAAAGGTTTTCCGGGTGCCGGTATGGGTTCAAGACCGTTGGGGAGAACATATAAAGGGGCATTGATTAAATCCGAATTCGGTTTGATGTTAAATTCCGGCGGGAACTGCTGTTCAAAATACATCTCCTGAAACCCCGCGAATTTGAGGGCATGCGCGGTGGATTTTATGACAGCGATATCATTTTTGTCAATAATTCCGAAACGATTGGCCGCTACCAGCCCGGCCAACGACTCACCCCCGTGGGTACAGGCAATGTGCCCGTTGCGGTTGGCTGTGATTTCCCAATCCATAATGGCCTGCTCGGTGACTTCGACAAAGAATACCCTCTGCCTATCGGCCAGTTGATTGTATTTCTCCACCAGATGGATCACCCGGGGCATGGAGACCGGGTTGCCGATCATCGCCGCCTGCGCCACACTGGGTTTTACGGTAAGCGGTTCAAATTTGCGTTTTTTGCTATCCGGCTCCAGATAGTAGCGATAGACCGGATTGGCGTGTTCGGATTGCACCCCTAAAATTTTCGGCAGCCCCTTGATCACGCCGGCTTCCAAAAATTTTATAAATCCACTCATTACCGCGGTGATATTGCCGGCATTGCCGATCGGCACCACCACCGCCATATTCGACACCTCATATTCAAAATCCTGGGCAATTTCATAGCAATATGACTCCTGTCCCAGAATACGCCAGGCATTTTTTGAATTTAAAAGCGCCACGTTGTAATTTTCCGACAGCGCTTCGACCACCTTCATGCAGTCATCAAACACACCCGGAATTTCAAAAACCCGCGCACCGCTGCCCAGCGGCTGGGACAGCTGCTGGGGGGTTACCTTTTTGTGCGGCAGCAGCACCGCGGATTTAATATGCGGCGTCAGATAAGAAGCATACAGGGCGGCGGCGGCGGATGTGTCACCGGTTGAGGCGCAGATGGCCAGCATATCAGACACCTTCCCCGCCTGAACCATGGCGTTAATGAAACTCAGGGCGCTGGCCATGCCGCGATCCTTAAAAGAAGCGCTGGGATTTTGACCATCATTTTTAAAATAAAACTGCAGCCCGACCTTATCCTTTAAAAAGTCATTGGCTTCGACCACGGGGGTATGCCCTTCACCTAAGTACACAACCGCTTCCAGCGGAATCACGGGTCCGATAAACTCGTGATACCGATAGATGCCTTTTAGGGCCGGAATGTTCAGCAGTTTACGATAGTCAAAAATACGCCGCCACTTTGTGCCCGCAATCTGGGTGAGTCGGCCAAAATTCAGATCATAAATTAATAGGACCTGTCCACAATCCGGACACACATATAAAAGCTCTTCAATCCCAAATTCCTGTTCACAGCCCAGACAGCGATAAATCATTTGACCCGTATGCTGCGGAAGGATTTCAGAGCGAATGTCGCTGGGTAAATCGTTGAGTTTCACGGCTTTATTTTTTCCATTCCCCCCATATAGGGTTGCAGCGCATCGGGGATGAGAACACTGCCATCGGCCTGCTGTAAATTTTCAAGAATCGCCGCCACGCACCGCCCGACAGCCAGCCCTGACCCGTTTAGCGTGTGGACCAGTTCGGTGCCCTTTTTGCCCTTTCTCCTGAAGCGGATATTACCGCGACGGGCTTGAAAATCTTCAAAATTACTACAGGAGGAAATTTCCCGGTAACGTCCCTGGGCAGGCATCCAGACCTCGATATCAAATGTTTTCGCGGCCGAAAAGCCCAGATCACCCGTACATAACTCAATCACCTGATATGGGAGCTTAAGTTCCCTTAAGATGGTTTCGGCATCATCGAGCAGGGTTTCAAGTTCATGATAGGAGGTTTCCGGTGTTGTGAATTTTACCAGTTCGACCTTGTTGAATTGGTGCTGGCGGATGAGCCCCCGGGTATCTTTTCCGTAAGAGCCGGCCTCCGACCGGAAACAGGGTGTATAGGCCGTATAGTAGATCGGCAGCTGATCTTCATTCAGAATCTCGTCCTGATGAATATTGGTGACCGGCACCTCTGCGGTGGGAATAAGGTAGTAATCCCAGTCTGCCAGCTTAAATAGATCCTCTTCAAATTTAGGCAGTTGACCGGTATGGGTCATGGCCTGTCGATTTACCATAAAGGGCGGCAACGTTTCCGTATAGCCGTGCGACTGGGTATGCATATCGAGCATGAAATTAATCAGTGCTCTTTCCAATCTAGCACCGGCCCCGAAGTAAAGCGGAAACCGCGCCCCCGTAATTTTAGCAGCGCGCTCAAAATCCAGAATGCCCAGCTCAGTACCGAGATCCCAGTGCGGCTTGGGGTCGAACGTAAACTTGGGTGGTTCTCCAACATTGTTAATAAGCGGGTTTTCGGTTTCATCTTTGCCGACCGGAACAGATGAATGCGGGATATTCGGCAATCCCAATAGAATGCTGTCAAGCGTCTCCTGGATTCCGGCCAGTGCTTTCTCCAGCGCTTTAATCTTTGAGGCCACCTCGCGCATCTGGGCCACAACAGCTTTGGAATCCTCCCCGGTTTTTTTCATTGCGGCAATCTGCTCGGAAACCACATTGCGCCGGTGTCTTAAGGCTTCAAGCTCCTGTAGAATCGTTCTACGTTCATCGTCATGTGTTTTAAAGGCGTTAAGATCTGCTGCCTGACCCCGGGCACTCAACGCATTTTGAAGGATGTCTAAATTGTGCCTGACGAACTTGATTTCCAGCATTTTTTTCCTTATAATAAGAGGTTCGGAGTTATAACCAAATTTTCGCCACCGGGGTTGACGGGTGAACGAAATATTGGCGCAATTAGCACGCTAGCGCTGGATAGTCAATGATTATTGACGATTAACTTCGCCGTGCCGTCCTTACCTTAAAAAACAACCATCGATTAACGGAGAAGTCATATGGAGGAAATTCAGGTCAAAAAAAGTGAACTTCGTGAAGAAACCACCCAAAAACTTGCCGCGCTGCCGGAAAAAGAAATCGTTGAAAAAACAAAAGCCATCGAAAACAGACTTTTTGATTTTGCAAACTTCCTGGAATCAAAAATTGCGCTAATGTATGTTCATAACAAAAGTGAAGTCCCAACCGGAAATATTCTCCGGCGATCCTATGATTATAATAAAATTGTCGTCTTGCCGGCCTATAATACTGAAAATTTCGACATGACCCCCATGAAAGTCGACAACCTTGATACAGACCTGCAAGAAGGGCCGCGGGGCATTTTGGAGCCGGATGAGGCTCGCTGCAAGGTCGTCCCCATTGAGCGCATCGACATTGCCATTATACCGGCCATCGCCGTGGATGAAAAAGGCGGGCGGATCGGTTCGGGAGAAGGATATTACGATAGGCTCATCCCCAGGCTGGCAATCACGACCCGCAAGGTTGCGCTTGCCCTTGAACATCAGATCATCCCCCAGGTTCCCATCGAGTCTCACGACAGGCATGTCGATATCATTATAACCGAAGATCGCGTGATTTATAAAATCTAACTCGGATTCAGGACCCATTCAAGCTTCTGCAAATTATCTGCTTCGCCAACAGCGATGACCGTATCGTTGGGAGTGATGATCGTTTCAAAAGAGGGGTTAAAGATCATATTGCCATCGGGCTTCATTATGGCGATGATAATGAGATTATACTTTTGCCGGATTCCGGAATCCTTTAACTGGACATTTGCCATCTCAGATGCAGGACTCACCGGAATTTCTTCCATCTGGATATCCCTGCGCTTGTGGGCAAAGGCCAGATTCAGAAATGACGTCACTGTCGGGCGGATAATTCGATGGGCCATGCTCACCGCTCCCATTTCATAGGGAGATTCCACAAAGTTCGCACCGGCGAGACGCAACTTTATTTTTGCCGATTCCTGACTTGCCCGGGCCATAATTAAAACTTCAGGTGCCAGTTGTCGGGCGGTTAATACTAAAAAGACATTGTCGGTATCCGTGGCCAGGGCGGCAACCACGCCCTTGGCACGCTCGATGCCGGCTTTAACCAGATTGTTTTCATCTGTGGCTTCACCGACCATATAAAGTATGCCATCCTGATCCATCACCGGAATCTGTTCCGGATCATTTTCGATAACGGCGACATCGATGTTCGCTCTTTTAAGGTGCCGGCAAAGCACCCTGCCGATGCGTCCATATCCGCAAACGATATAATGATTTTTTAAGCGCTCTATCTTTTTATCCAATCTGCGCCTCCCCATAATGATTCTGATACGACCTTCGACCATAAACTGCACGATGGCGGCCGCGACATAAAGGCTAAATCCGACGCCGGAAAAAACAAGAAAAATCGTAAATATCCGGCCGGCCCCATCGACCTGATTCACCTCCTTAAAGCCGACTGTGGAGATGGTGATCACCGTCATGTAAAAGGCATCGATAAACGGCCAGCCTTCAATCGTCATGTATCCGATAGTGCCTACAGCAAGGATCAGGATCGATATCGAAAGCGAGATAATCAGATGTCGGGTGCCTTCCATTTATTATCCTAAAAATGTCGTCGCGTATTCGGCCTAATACCTAGATTATTGTAATATTTTGTAAAAGGATCAAGGCCTTTTTTCTAAACAGATCGAAAATCGCCGGCCAAGTCAAATCGAACCTCAGTCCGGCTATCAAAAGAAAAATCATCAGGGTTGCCGCTGATAATCTTGACCTAACTCCGCGGACTTGGTAGAAAAGCGAACAGGATGAAAGATTCTATCAAATACAAACGCCAGCGAGAGGAAATGGTTCGACAGCAGATCGCCGCACGCGGAATAACAGACGCTAAAGTTCTGGCGGCTTTTCGCAAAGTCCCGCGGCATCTGTTTGTAAGCGAAGCTTTAAGGGATCAAGCCTATGGAGATTACCCGCTTCCCATCGGCGAGCAGCAAACCATCTCACAGCCCTACATTGTTGCTGAAATGACCCAGGCCTTGGAGCTTAATAAAGA
>JASFGM010000065.1:0-8999 GCA_050123755.1 Desulfobacterales bacterium | reverse complement strand
AGACCCTTGACCTGACCGACGAGCAGAGAGGCCAACTCGACGGGATCAAAGATGAGTTTATCGCCAAGGCCAAGGAAATGCATGCCCAAAAAGAGGCCATGCATGCTGCATTTATGGCTGAGTTGCGCAAAGAAGAAATCAGCCGGGAAAACCTTAATGCTCTCATTGATCAGAAGCGCGCGCAGATGGATGAATTTATCAATCTGGCGCTGGACCGCCTGGCAGAATTTCACAAAACCCTGTCAGCCGAACAAAGAGAAAAACTGGTAACAAAGATCGAATACTTCCACGAAAAGCATCAGCATAAATGGGAGTAGAAAGTTGCGCGTTGCGAGTTCCGGGTTACGAGTTGTTGAGCTCCAAACGATTTCAGATTACCGTCCAAAACACAACACGTAACCCGGATCATTAAAATTCGAAATCCGAAATTCGAAATCCGAAATTACATGACGCCGACCCTTCTTATTATCGATGATGACGCCAAACTGAATCAATTGCTCAAAGATTTTTTAAAAGACTTTGGCTTTGACGTCGTTGCGGCAACCCATCCGGCCAAAGGATTAAAAAAGCTGAAGCAGGCATCACCCGATCTGGTCATTCTGGACATCATGCTGCCGGAGATGGACGGTTTTGAAGTCTGCAGAGCGATCCGCCAGACCAGCAACATTCCGATTATCATGCTGACCGCCAGGGGCGAAGTCACCGATAAGGTGGTTGGGCTGGAATTGGGGGCTGATGATTATCTGGCAAAGCCCTTTGAACCCCGTGAACTGGTCGCACGGATCCAATCTGTTTTGCGCCGCACCCGGAAACTCAGCGATAACCAGATCCTCGCGTTTGAGCGGCTGACCATCGATCTGGATAAACGCATTGCCCTGCTGGATGGTAATCCTCTTGACCTGACAACCAATGAGTTTACGGCCCTGGCATTGCTGGCCAGGAATACCGGCAAAGTGTTGAATCGTGACCAGATTCTGCAGGAGCTGCGCGGTATGGACTGCGATGCCTTCAATCGTTCCGTTGACATCGCCGTCAGCCGCCTGCGTCAAAAACTTAACGACAACCCCAAATCTCCTGAATTTATCAAGACGGTTTGGGGCAGCGGATATGTGTTTATTGCGGATATTACGGAGCCGGAAATATCGTAATCAGGGTTAGCCTGAGATTGAAAATTGAAACATGCCAACTAAATGGTTTAATAAAATCTTCCGCTCGGTATTCACCAAGCTTCTGGTGGTTATCCTCCTCACCGGCATTTGCATTAACCTGGTGGTGGGTGGATTTTTCATACACATGCGCAATGAGTTCGTCGGCCCGTTTCATAAAAATGTTGTCCAATACCTTGATTATCTGATTGCCGACATGGGCAACCCGCCGACCCCGGAACGCGCTCGAGAAATTGCCCGCCAGTCATTTCTGGAAATTCGCTACGAAAGCCCGGATCTTAGCTGGACCACATCTGATGATCTGCCAACGTTTTTCAAAGGTCGCTTTGCATCGTGGCGCCAAAATCCCGATGTGCGCTATGGCAAGTATCGGGGTCGACACTTAATCGAAGTCGATAAAGGGGCAGGCCGTTTTATTTTCGGTGTATCTCGCAACCTACCTGGGGACAGTGCGCGACACCGGCTGCTGGTTCTCTTACTGGTTCTGTTAACCGTGATAATGGTAGCTGCTTTTTTTGTGATTCGATACATTTTGCGACCGGTAAAATGGTTAAACACCGGCGTACAGGAAGTCAGCCGGGGGAACCTGAAACACCGGGTGCCATTGAAAAAGTCAGATGAGCTGCGGGATCTCGCGGCTGCCTTTAATCATATGACCGATCGGATTCGGGATATGCTGCACACCAAAGAACAGCTGCTTTTGGATGTCAGCCATGAACTGCGAACCCCATTGACGCGCATGAAAGTGGCGCTTGAATTTTTAGAAGACAGCCAGGCCAAACAAAGCCTTAAGGCCGACATGGAAGAAATGGAAAAAATGGTAACCGAGATTCTGGAAACGGCCCGCCGGCAGCATAAATATGAAAAGTTGAAGAAACAGCCAACCAACTTAACCGGGCTTCTGAAACAAACGTTGACCGCTTTTGAAAACCAGCCGCCGGGAATTGAAATTGTTGATCTTCCCTCTGAGACTGAGGCCGAGGTGGACCCCGAGCAGATCAAAACCGTGTTCGAAAACGTGCTCAACAATGCGATCAAATATTCCCAACCGGACAGTGAGCCCATCCAGATATCCTATAAACGCCGGGAACTTTTTAACATCATCCGGTTCACGGACTTTGGGATTGGCATTCCGGAAGAGGAGCTTGCGCATATTTTCGAACCGTTCTATCGTGTAGATAAATCCCGCACCAAAGATACCGGTGGATATGGATTGGGCCTGAGCCTATGCAAGACTATCATGGAAGCCCATGACGGTAAAATTGAGATTCAAAGCAGGCCGGAAGAGGGCACGACCATATCGTTATTTTTTCCTTTAGGTAACAGTTGACGATCGGATAGGGGATGACGATGACCAAACATCACGAAACCCAACCGACGGGGGCCGGCAGAAGCAGTTTTGGATTGATTGATACTGCCAAATTTTTTCATGAGCTCGATTTAAAAAAGGGGGTTACATTTCTGGATGTTGCCTGTGGCTGGGGCTTTTATTCGCTGGCTGCTGCTGATCTCGTCGGTAAAGAGGGTCAGGTATATGCGGTTGATTTATGGGAAGAAGGAATTTTAAATTTAAGAAAAGAAGCCGTCTCAAAAGGGTTTCAAAACCTTACGGGCTTTGTAAGCGATGTCAGTCAAGATATTCCGATTGAAAATGATTGTGTCGATGTGTGTTTGATGGCCACGGCGCTGCATGATTTTGTTGGAGATCAAATTGATCGGCAGGCGATGAAAGAAGTTGCCAGGGTCATGAAACCGGAAGGAAGCCTAGTCATTGTAGAATATAAAAAAATAGACGGCCCGCCGGGTCCCCCGAAACCGGTGCGACTGTCGCCCCAAGAAGTTGATACCCTCGTATCGCCATACGGCTTCAAGCAAAAACGTCTTACAGAAATTGGAGCGAATCATTATTTTCAGATGTTTACAAAAAGCGAATAAGAAAGACACACGTCCCGGAGCAGCTATCTCCCGCTGTGCAATCCGACCCTGGTTTTTAATCACATTGCAGCCCGAGGTTTTGCGCGCTCAATACTTACAAACGTTGGCGGTCGTTTAGAAAGGAAATTATGTCAGACCGTTCTTGGCTTGATAAGAAAAAAGCATAAAACCGCAAAGGCCTAAGAGGAGGTGATATGGGGATTAAATATCAACATGTGAAAGGATCTCTTTTTCCTTTTTGACCATGCGATTTTCGATGCTTTTAACTTCTTTGGTTACTTCTTTTAAAAATTTATGATCTTCGATAAAATTCAGATTTATTTTCACATTATACAAGGCACCTAGAATGGCCGCTCTGGCTGTCAGTGCCGCCACGGCGCCATCTGTGGCGGCGTTTTTGTTGCCCTTTCGAATGACCTTGGCAGTCAGGTCCATGATGGTCAGCGTATCCCGGGCGACGCCCAACGGCACCAGGCATGCATTTTTCAAGCCGGCCTGGATGGCTTTGTTGCGCCGATCCTGCTGTTTTTCGGTGTTTTTCGGCATTTTAAAAGCCTTCATCACCGCATTGTAGGCGGTCGCGTCTTTATCAATATCTTTGACCAGTTTTTTTCTGAGTTCTAATGCCGCGGCTGTGATTGCTTTCATCTCTTTTTCGACGGCTTCATAACCCTTTTTGCCAATGGTCAGATTGGCGACCATTTCCGAAAGACTTGCCGATATTGCTGCGTTTAATGCGGCGATGCTGCCTCCGCCGGGTACGGCGGTTCCTTCAGCGGTTTTTTCTAAAAATTTTGTAATTTTAAGATTGCCTAACAATGGATGATCCCCCCTGTTTCTTTATCGAAGACCAGGTTTCCCTGTTTAACAACTTTTTCAACAGTGCTCACGCCGATATGGTACGGAATAAAATGATACGTTGGAAACTCAAGAATGATGACGTCCCCGTTCTTGCCTGCATCAATACTTCCAATTTTGTCTGCCTTATCCAGGGCGGCAGCTCCGTTTAGGGTTAAAGCCGTAATTGCCTCTTCAATAGAAATATTCATATACAGGGTTGCCAGGGCAAAGACAAGCGGGATTGATTCCGTAAAACAGCTTCCCGGGTTAAAGTCGGTCGCTAGGCCAACAGCACAATTTGAATCGATCATTTTGCGACCCTTGGCATAGGGTTCTTTTAGACTGAAAGCGGTGGCCGGCAGGAGGGTGGCCACCACGCCGGCTTTGGCCATGTCTTTAATGCCTTTGTCAGATGCCTGCAGCAGGTGATCTGCTGATACGGCGTTGAGCTCAGCCGCCAGTTCAGCCCCGCCCAGTTGCACGATTTCATCCGCATGCAGTTTTATTTTAAGGCCCAGGTCTTTTGCACAGGAAAGCAGGCGCCGGGACTGTTCTACTGAAAAGACGTTTTTTTCACAAAAAATATCACAAAATTCTGCCAGCCCGCTGTCCGCTACTTCGGGGATGACCTCGTTTGCCATAAAATCGATGAAGGCATCTTCTTTGCCTTTATATTCTTCCGGAACCGCATGGGCGCCTAAAAAGGTGGGAACCACATCGATGTAGTGAATTTTATCTAAGTGGGCCATAACCTCCAGCTGCTTGATTTCTGTTCGGCGGTCCAAGCCGTATCCGCTTTTACCCTCTGCTGTGGTGACGCCGAATGACAGCATGGAATTCAATCGCTTGATGCCGCACCCAATCAGTTCCTCCGCAGAAGCTTGCCGGGTGGCGGTTACCGTATTCACGATCCCCCCGCCGCGCTGCATGATTTCCATATAACTGTCACCGCGCAGGCGCCAGCAAAACTCTTCGGCCCGGTAGCCCCCGAACACAAAATGAGTATGAGAATCGACAAAACCCGGCAGCACGGCTTTGCCGCGGGCATCGATCATATCAAAATCGGAAAGATCCGCGCCTGTTTTTTTAAACTGTTTCTCAATATCCCCGGTTGCGCCTACGGCTTCAATTAGGCCCTCTCTTATGATTACAGCGCCATCTTCTATGACGTGTAAATTGGCCATATCTTTGCCCTTTTTGGCCGCAAACCCGCTGCAGGTCACCAGTTCGGCAGCGTTTTTAATGATCATGTTTCCGTTCATTGTTTTTCCTTTTCTTTCACCGCAGAGACGCAGAGATCGCAAAGGATTCTAATTTTTTCATTTGTCGCTGAGACGCCGACAAATGAAAAGGTTTGAAACTGCATTTCTCATAAGTTTTTAAAGTTATCGACTTTATTTAAGAAATTGCAGCAATTGCTATTAAATTGATGACTACACCTTAAATGTGCCCGAAGGGCTTGAGGTTTATTTCTTTTCGCCCTCTCAGCGAAAAGAAATAAGAAAATCATCTCTGCGAACTCTGCGTCTCTAACGAGTCCTGTAAACAGGACGAATGGGCGGTGAATCCGTAAACCACATGGGTATTTTGAAAAGGCTTTACTCCCAAATATGCGATTCGAGGACTTGGTCGATAGAGAAGTGCTCTAACCCCAGATAATACGCGGCCGTATCCATCAGTGCTTCCATGGGGACCAGGCCGACGATTTCACTGCCGATGACGTTGACGCCGTAACGGCGGGCTTCGACCTTGATGAGTTCAAAGGCCCGGTAAAGCGCTGTTCGGGTGTAATCGGTCATGTTCATCGACACCTGCACCACGCCCCTGTCTTTTAATTCAATGCCGATCCCTTTGCAGTACCGCAGGCCGCCGCTGATGTGCCGCACCCTTTTCGCAATTTCGTTGGCGATCTCGATGTTATTGCTATCCAGGTTGACATTGTAAGCCACCAGCGGCATGCGGGCGCCCATGGCGGTTACCCCGGCACTGGGATGAATTTTTTGGGGACCGCAGTCCGGTTTCCATTCCGGCAGTTTTATTTTGTCCGCCATGCCCTCAAATTGTCCTTTGCGGATATTGGCCAGATTTTGTCTATCGGGGCGGCTGGCGGATTTTTCGTAAAGGAAAATCGGCAGTGAATATTTTTTGGCCACCGCGTTGGCGACGTCTTTGGAAAATTCAGCCGCCGCTTCCATGCTGATGTTTTTAATCGGAATAAACGGAACCACGTCGGTGGCACCCATTCGCGGGTGCTGGCCCTGATGGGTGCGCATATCGATGACATCAATGGCCCGGCCCATGGCCTCTATGACCGCTGTTTTTAACGCCTCCGGTTCACCCACCACCGTAACGACCATCCGATTGTGATTTTCGTCTGTTTGATAGTCGAGAAGTTTTACGCCTTTTTGGGCGCGAAAGGGCTCAACAATTTTTTCAACCTTTTGCGGATCCCGGCCTTCACTGAAATTGGGTACACATTCTATTATTTTTTTCATTCCAGCCATATTGTTCTCCTGAATTTATTTTTTTCACCGCAGAGACGCAGAGGTCGCTGAGTTCCCTTATTTTTTTCCTTTCTGCTGAGCCCCGCACAATGATCGGGATGTAAACAAGGGCAGAAAGGAAAAACCAACATCCCTGCGGGATTCTGAATAATACACCTTATGGAACATGACCTAATCCTTTAAATTAAACTAGAAGAATTGCCACGAAGTGGCTGAGTGTTTTTGATTTGCCGCCCTCTCAGCGGCAAATCAAAAGAAATAATCTCTCTGCGAACTCTGCGTCTCTGCGGTGAGCACATTTCAGATTACTTTTTCAGCTTCGCAAAGGCTTTCGACACCAATTTCTCAACCATTTTATCATCGGCGATATAGGGAATGGTGATATGATCGGATCCTTTGCGCATGGCGTTATACTGAATGCTGGTGTCGATTGAATTTTGATTGCGGGCCCAGGCGCGGCGCGCAACACCCCCCATCACGTCCCAGGGAATGGCTCGTCGGATGACGGCATCGACGCTTTCGCTGCCATCCAGAACCAGTCCGAAACCCCCGTTGATCGCATTGCCGATTCCCACACCGCCGCCGTTGTGCAGGGCCACCAGGCTCATTCCCCGGGCCGCATTGCCGGCGTAGCAGTGGATGGCCATATCGGCGGTGATATTGCTGCCGTCTTTGATGTTGGCCGTCTCCCTGAACGGTGAATCCGTGCCCCCGGTGTCATGGTGATCACGGCCCATCATCACCGGCCCGATTTCCCCGGAGCGCACCATCGCATTAAATTTCAAAGCGATGTTCATGCGCCCCATGGCGTCCTGATATAAAATTCGGGCTTTGGTTCCGACAACCAGTTTATTTTTGGCAGCATCCCGGATCCATACATAGTTATCTCTATCCTGAAACCGTCTTTGCGGATCGATGCACTCCATGGCGGCCCGGTCGGTTTTTCCCAAGTCTTCTTCTTTGCCGCTCAGACACACCCATCGGAACGGCCCGTATCCATAATCGAACAGAATCGGCCCCATAAGGTCTTCGACATAGGATTGGAAGGTAAAACCATCGATGGGATTTTTTCCGTTTTTGCAGATTTCACTGACGCCGGCATCAAAGACGGCTTTCAGAAAACTGTTGCCGTAATCGAAAAAATAGGTGCCGCCATCCGCCAGGGCTTTGATGAGCTCGTAATGACGCCGCAGCGTGGCGTCAATCATTTCCTTAAAACCGGCATGGCCGGATCGTAAAAGTTCGGTGCGTTCTTCAAAGGAAATCCCCTGGGGGCAATAGCCACCTTCATAAACGGCATGACAGGAAGTTTGATCTGATAACAAATCGATCTTGATGTTGTTATTCACCGCATATTCCAGCAAATCAACCACATTGCCGTAAAAGGCAATCGCAATGCTCTTTTTTTTCTGCTGATATTCTGCGGCCAGCTTGAAGGCTTCAGCCGGATCATCAATGGCCTGGCTGATCCATCCCTGCTCCAGACGGGTTTGAATCCGGGAATAATCAACTTCAGCGATGATACCCACCCCGTTGGCAATCTCGATGGCTTTACCCTGGGCGCCGCTCATGCCCCCCAGGCCGGAGGTAACAAATAAACGCCCTGCCAGATCCTGGTCTGCAGGGATACCGAGTTTTTCCCGACCGGCATTAAGGATGGTGCTGTAAGTTCCGTGCACAATGCCTTGAGGGCCGATATACATCCACCCCCCGGCGGTCATCTGACCGTAATTGGAAACCCCTAAAGCTGCGGCCCGGCTCCAGTTATCCGGATCGTCAAAACAGCCCACCATCAGGCCATTTGTTAATATCGCCCGCGGGGCTTGCGGCGATGATGCGAACAAACCCAATGGGTGGCCGGATTCTACCACCAGGGTTTGCTCCCGGGTCAACGCTTCAAGATATTTTTTGATTAATCGATACTGCATCCAGTTTTGGCAGACCTGACCGGTTTCTCCGTAAGTAACCAGCTCATAAGGGTACAGCGCGACATCAAAGTCCAGGTTATTATCGATCATCACCTGAAATGCCCGGCCTTCAATACAGTTGCCCGCGTATGCATCGATCGGTTTGCCTTTTATATGGCCGTCAGGCCGGAACCGGTAGCCGTAAATCCTTCCCCGGGTGAGGAGCTCTTCCAAAAATTCGGGTGCCAGTTGCGGATGCCAGCGTTCGGGAATGTAACGCAGGGCATTTTTTAATGCGATCCGGGTATCCTTTGAGCTCAGTGTGAAATGCCGGGTGGGGGCCCGGCGGATCCCGTCGGCAAATTCGGGCATCTCCGGCAGGTTATCAAACAGGTCGTCCAGTTTAATCGTCATTGCCTTTGATATACTTGCATTATCTACCACGACAATTTTTCCTTAATCCGTGTTATCTTGCGTTATTGCTAAAACCTCCCGACAATATTTAATGCTGCGTTCGACCGTCTCCTTTTCGATCCTCAGGGCCGTTTCCATATCGTCAAGCGGAATTTCCATCTCGGTTTCAATATTAATTCGATTCATGCATGATTTGGTTTTGATGATCTCATAGGCGCGCTTTATGTCAATGT
>JASFGM010000064.1:0-9016 GCA_050123755.1 Desulfobacterales bacterium | reverse complement strand
CGGAGGGGTGCGGGGAGCTTTATTTTTTTGAAAGTTTCACCGGATCGCGTCCTGGAGCCGCGATGCCGCGGCGCTCGAGCAGGGATCCGTCTTTCTGATAAAGATCGATGAGTGCGATCAGGTAATTTGCAAGGGCCTGCACCTCGGCGATGCGGCTCACCAAAAGATCCCGTTGCGCCTGGGCCTGCAGAAAGCTGGTCGATTTTCCCACCCGGAATTTTTCAGTTTCGATTCGAAGCTTTTCCTCATTGAATATGCGCGTAACCGTGGAGGCGCCAATCTGCTGCTTGGCACGCGTGACTTCAATGTAAGCGGTGCGAACGTCGACTTCCACAAGCTGCGAAAGGTTCGCCAGGGCTTTTTCGGCCTGCTCGCGGCTCAGCAGGGCTCGCTCGTGGCCGGCTTTGGCATCCCGATTCCAGAAGGGATATTGAAATCGAACCCCCGCAAGCGCGTCATAGTTATCGCTGTCAATATCGCTGACGGATTCTCCGAAGGAGTCGGCATACCCGCTTTTACCTAATGTGATGAAAAGATCCATCAGGGGCAATAGTCCGTTTTTGGTTCTAACCAGCTGCAGATCATCGCGGAGTACGCCCAGCCGGGCTTCGTTCAGTTCCGGGCGCATGCGCATCGACACGGCCACGTATTGCTCAACGTCATCCAGTTTAATTTCGGGCAAAGTGGGTTGATAGATTAAATCAACTTTGCGCTGCCAGAGTCTAATGCCGGGGGGATTGAGCAGCCGCAACAGTTGCAGCCGGATGGATTCCATGCTGCTGCGTGCGTTGATCAGCCCTTGCTCCTGGACCGCTACCTCGGCCCGGACAGCGGCCAATTCGGCCTCGGCCAGTCTGCCGACCCCGATCAGCTCCTCGGTTTCACTGAGCTGTTGACGGGCCAGCTTAAGTGATTCCTCAAAAATTTCAATCTGACGCCGCGCAAGCGCATAGTCCCAGTAGGTCCGCTCAACTTCTGCCACCAGGAACTCGGTAAAACCCCGCAACTCATATTCCGTCAGGCGCGTATCCAGTCGTGCCTGCCTTAACCTGGCCAGATTCACCTGGGCCCCGAATCCTCTCAACAGTGCCTGGGTAAAGGTCATGCCGAACCGTGTCCTATATAAGCTGTCCTGGTTAAGAGAGGAGTCCGTCATCAGGCTGCTGCCCTCAATGGCAACCGTTGTGCCGGTCGGGAAGAATTGCTCCAGAGAGATGACACCTTCGACGGTATCGATGGTTTCATCCTCGGTATCAACTCCGATTCTTGACAGGCGTTGGGTATCGGTTCGTCCCCCGGAAATCTCCGCGTTTGTTTCCGGATCAAAAACGGCCCTTTCCTGATCCTCAACGGTTTGCTGAATCGAAGGATTTAATCTTTCCACCACAAGTGCCCGGTTATTCTCCAGGGTCAGCAAAATGGCTTCGGAAATGGTGATTTTCAGCGGGCCGGGCGATACCATTTGCGGGGCCTTCTGGTCGGATGGCTCCATGGACTCCAATCGCATGGATACAGCCGTATCGGCCGGTACACTCGGCCCTCCGGCCGTACGATCAATCTGTTGTTCGAGCATATTACAGGATGCCGCAGCAAACCATAAACCGCTGATAAGAAAAATGCCCAACCGGCGATATAAAAGATTGGCCGATTTCATATCAGCTCCTCGTGAATTTCATCCCCGGGCCGACGGAGATCGGTTTTGTCCGACTTCTCCGGGCTGTGCGTTACAGGTGACTGCTCTTTTAAGGCGCGACGGTCAATCAGCGCATACACAGTGGGGATTACCACCAGGGTTATCAGATTTGAACTGAACAACCCGCCGATAATCGCCCGTGCCATCGGTGCCTGGGCATCGCCGCCCTCTCCGATTCCCAGTGCCAGCGGGGACATGGCTAAAATGGTGGTCGTGGCGGTCATCAGAATCGGCCTGAGGCGCCGCCGTCCGGCTTCTTCAATCGCCGCGCGCAGCGGCATGCCATCGCGCCGCCGCAGCAGATTAATGTGGTCGACCAGCAAGATGGCGTTGTTGACGGCAATACCGCCCAGCATGATGCATCCGATAAACGACTGAATATTAAAGGTCGTACCTGTCAAAAAAAGCATTAAAATGACGCCGATGCCGGCCAGGGGCACCGAGAACATCACGACCAGCGGATAGCGCAGCGATTCATACAGGGATGCCATCACCATATAGACCAGGACCAGCGCCAGGACGAAACTCATCAGTAACTCGCGGAACGCCTTCTGCTGCTCTTCATAATCACCACCGAACAAAATGCTGAAATCCTTGGGAACGGGAATATTGCGCAAGCCTTTTTGGATATCCGCCATAATGGAGCCCATATCGCGGCCACTGATGTCAGCCGATACATAAACCACCCGCTCCTGGTCTTTGCGTTGAATCAGAACCGGTCCTCTGCGGGGTGTGACGTGCACCATGTTGCGCAGTACCACCGGCTCACTGTCCGTATTGGTCAGCGAAAGATCCAGGATTTCCTGCAGGTCTTTTTTGTCCGCATCCGCAAGCTTTACCCGAATCATGTATTCATACCCGCCGTCTCTAAAAAAGCCTGCCGATGTACCGGAAATGGCGGTCTGGAGCATTTTAGCGATTTTGGATACCGTCAGTTTCATATCCGCAGCCTTTTGCCGATCCACAAGGATGAGTTCTTCAGGGTTTCCCGTCTCGCGGCTTATTTTGACATCAGTAATCCCCTCGACATTTTCCACCACCTCCTGGATGCGCCGGGCCAGCGCATCGGATACTTCCAGGTCGAAGCCGCGAACTTCGACTTCTATTTTATCCCCTTCCGTCGTTCCGATCCGCAGCAGAAAAAGCCCCTGTCCGGCCCGGGTGCGAACCAGGACCCCGGGAATAAACCTGAGTTTGCGACGAAGATCAGCCGCAATCTGCTCGCTGGATCGTTGGCGCTGTGTGACCGGTTGCAATGCGATGCGCATCGATCCGGCATTCGATCCGCGTGCCCGCCAGGTCGATCCCCCGATCCACGACACCGTATTCTTGATCTCCGGCACTTCCCGCTTGACGACGGCTTCGATTTTCTTAAAGGAATCATCCACCATATCCAGCTTGGTCCCCATCGCCATTTCGGCATTGACCCGCACCTCACTTTCATCGGTGGCCGGCATCATTTCAACACCCACCAATGGGATGAGCAACAGGCTGCCGGCCAGCATCAGACCGGCTGCGCCTAAAATGATAATCGGGTGATTCAGGGCAAAACCGAGCAGATTCGCGTATGTTTGCTCTATGCGGGGAAAGAACCGACCGGCGGTTCGCAGGAATCTGCGGCTGCGGTCCTTGCCGCCTTGCGTTTCAAAAACTATCGGCCGGCGAATCCTTGAGGTCAGCATGGGGACCAACGTCAGCGCCACCGCGAGCGAACACGCCAGGGAAAAACTGACGACATAGGATAGCTGCTTAAACATGATGCCCGCCATGCCGCGCACAAAGATCAACGGCAGAAACACCACCAGGGTGGTGATGGTGCTGGCGATGACCGCTGCGATAACCTCCCTGCTGCCGTTGACAGCAGCCGTTTCAGGTCCCTGACCGCTTTCGCGAAGCCGGAAAATATTTTCCAAAACCACGATGGCATTGTCCACCAGCATCCCCACCCCGAGCGCCAGTCCGCCCAGGGTCATCAGATTCAATGTGAAGCCGCCGAAATACATCAGGGCAAAGGTGGCGACGATAGAAATCGGTATGGTGGTGGTGATGATGGCGGTGTTGGGTATATTGCGAAGAAACAGCAAAAGCACCAGGACGGCCAGCGCGCCGCCGTAAAGAATCGTGGTCCCGACGTTGGTAATGGAGCGTTGAATATAATCGGAGGTATCAATAATGGGCGTGATCTGAATCTGTGGGATATCGGCATTGATACGCTCAATTTCAGCGAGGACCCCGGTGGCGACCTCAACGGTGTTTTTGCCCGATTGTTTGTTGACCGACAAGCGGATACCGGGCTGGCCGTTTACCCGAACAATTCGGGTCACTTTTTGCCAGGCATCATCAACCGCAGCGATCTCTTTCAGCTGAATGGGGGCCTTCTGCCGAATGGCGACCACCGTGTTGCGCAATTGATCCAGATTTGTGTAGATCCCGGGGGTTCGAATGGTAATATCCATCAATCCCTGCTCGATGGTTCCGGCCGGCAAATTGATGTTTTCGTCTTTAATCCGGTTCAGAATCTGGTCGATCGGCAAGCTCAGGGCTTTGAGTTTTTCGGCATTCAGGTTCACATGAATCTCCCGATCGAGCCCGCCGCGGATATCCAGGGAGGCCACACCGGGAACGCGTTCGATACGGTATTTCACCTGATGGTCGATGATATTGCGCATCTGCATAAGATCCAGATTTCCGGAAACACCCAGGATCAGAATCGGAAAGCTGGCCAGATCGAACTTGCGCAGTCTGGGGCGCTCGGAATCTTCCGGAAGACGATTAATGATGCGGTCTAAACGATCGCGGATATCATTGGACGCCGCATCCAGGTCGGTGCCCCAGACAAATGTTACCCGCACGTTGCTGCGGCCTTCGGCAGATACCGAGGAAACTTCTTCCACCCCCGGCACCGCACTCATGGCCTCCTCGATGATCCGGGTAATGAGTTCCTCCACTTCTTCCGGGCTGGCGTTTTCATACTCCGTTGAAATGCTCAAGGTGGGATAGGTGATATCGGGCATCAGATCAATGGGAAGGCGGCGAAAAGAAACGATGCCCACGATAATGACGATCAATGCGACCATGACGGTCAGGACCGGGCGATGGACCGCAAAACGGGAGAGATTCATTTTTTTTCTCCGGTTCCAGGCTTCCGGCGTTGCGGCGTGCCCGTTGAGCCGGGTTTTCGAGGCCCACGGTCCCCGGAGGTTTCGTCCGGCAAAATGATGTTGCCGCCGTCTTCAAGCAAATGCTGGCCGAGGGTGACCACCGCATCCGATAGCGGCGGGTTTAAGATCTCAGCCTGGGTTCCGTTGACGATGCCCAGTTCGACGGGAACGAAATGGGCCTTTTTTTCGCTTCGATCCACCTCAAAAACGCCCTGTTCCCCGTTTCGTTTCACCAGCGCCGCGATCGGAACCACCGTCACATTTTCATGCTGCTCAAATTCAATCTGTACCCGCACAAACATTCCCGGTTTCAACAGCCTTTGATTATTGGAAATTTCGATCTCAATCCTGGCTTCGCGGGATTTTTCCATCAAAAGGGGGGCGATGCGGATGACCCTGCCGCGAAACGTTCGACCGGGGAAGGCATCGGTGCTGATCAGCGCTTCCAATCCCTGTTTGATTTTGGGATAATCGCGTTCAATGACATTAATGACGGCGATCAGGGTCCCGATATCCAATATGGAGACAATCGGCGTATTGGGCGCCAGCATGGCGCCCTCGTCCACGTATCGCTCGCCCACCACCCGAAGCCTGGCGGCGTGATTTTCAGGCACCCTGATTTGGGTATAGGAAAGCCGGACTTTAGCCATCTCCAAGGCCGCCTTCTTCTGGGACACCTGCGCCCGGGCGACTTTGAGTTTGGCCTGCTGACCGTTGAATTCAGATTTTGCGGTGTCCAGTTCCGATTCGGATGCGATCTTTTTTTGGCGCAGCGCCACCGTTCTTTCATATTCACGTTTGGCGTTTTGAAGGGCGTTGTCGCGTTCCTCAAAATTCGCCTCGGCGACCTCGAGCTCTGCAATCGCCTGGTTGACCTGCTGATGATATTCTTCATCATCCAGCACTGCCATTAGTTGAGCGCCCTTTACAATATCGCCGATGTTGACAAGGATTTTCTCCAGTCTTCCGGCGATTTTCGGTGCCACTTTGAACTCAGACAGGGGCAGCAACGATCCGGTAAATTGCCCGATTTCACGGATAGATGTTTTCTGCACGGGGGCAATTTCCACGGCCACCGTGAGGTCGCGGCGTTGCATTTTAAATTCTTTACCTGAAACCGACGCCTTTTGGTATATTTGCCAACCCAAAAAACCGATGCCGATGATCAGGATCGCGATGATAAAAGTTTTTTTCATTTTTTGTTAACCGAGTCAACGACCACCCGCAAAGCGGGTGGCTTGGATTTTACCGCCGTAGGCGGTAAAAGACAGGGGCGCGAAGTGCCCCAATCGTTGCGGGTTTGGAAAACCCAATTAACCCATGCATGCGGGGTTTTGAGACACGTTTTGCTGCGCACAATTACGGATTATATATTTTTTTACAGGATTAAAACAACTAAAAATTGAATTAAACATATTATACGTATTAAAAAAAATCCTTGCCGAATCCACCTCTGATGGCGCGTGAATCGGGTCCGTTTTTATTCTTTGATGCAGGGGATACCGATGGCAGCCGGAGGGGTGGCGCGGCCGACGGCGCTGGCCGGACAAAGATGGTCAGCACATAGGGGATCATGTCGATAAATTGCGACGGCACCACTTTGGGTAGATAAGGCTTGAGCGCTTCACCAAATCCGAACAAAAGCCCGGCCCCGGCAGTTCCAAAGGGCGTTTGCAGAAAAATTGCAGATCAATCAGGATACCCGTCTAAGTTGGGGGATTTTGTTTTAGGAAATACGCAATTAAAATTCAAAAGGATCAGTTGATCACGTTATACATTGGAGGCACCGGTCGCTATCGCGAGTCCGATTTCCTGCCTTTTTGCTTCACTACCTTCAAACATGCCGACGATTTTACCTTTGGACATTACCGCAATCCGATCACTCAGTGCCATGATCTCGTCTAAATCTTCAGATACAAAGAAAATGGAGGAACCTGCTTCTCGTAATTTCATGAAAAGTTCCCAGGTATGATCGATGGCTTTTGCATCGAGCCCCTGGGTGGGGTAAACGGCCACAAGACATTTCGGCATTCTCCACGTCTCGCGGCCCAATATGAGTCGCTGAATGTTTCCGCCAGAAAGTATGCGTGTCTGGGACTTCCAAAGATCGGAAACAAGCGCCCCGAAGCTGGACACGATCTCTTTTGCGTGCTTGGTTATCTGAGATATGTTTAGGAAAAATCCTTTTGAAAATGGGGAAACCCGGATGTCCTTCAAAACGACGTTCTCCGCGACTGTCATGGGCTCAATCACACCCATTTCGCGTCTTTTCTCCGGTATATGCGCCACACCCGCCCGTATTATTTGCCCCGGCGTGCGGTTTGTATAATCCTTTCCGTGAATGATCACCTGGCCTTTCGTGGCCTTCCTCAGTCCTGTGATGACCTCGGCCAGATCGTTCTGGCCATTTCCGGAGATCCCTGCAAAACCCAGTATTTCACCTTCCCGGATCGAAAAGGAGACATCCTGTAGGGCGGGTTCATCGCCTACAGATAGAGCTTCAAGGTTCTTGACCTCCAATGCGATCTTGGTGGATTTGACCGGTTTTCTTTCAAGATGGACAGGGGTGTGCTCGCCAAACATGAGCTTTACCAATTCGGTTTTATCAATTTTGTCGGTCTCTTTGGTCCCCATGGTCTTACCGAGTCGCAGAACCGTGACACGATCACCGACTTCCAGGGCCTCTTCGATCTTATGAGTAATGAAAAGGATCCCATATCCCATCTCTGCCATGCTGTGCAGGGCCTCAAACAGGTGTTCGGCATCGGCAGAGATAAGCGAAGTTGGCTCGTCAAGAATCAGGATTTCCGGGTTATGGTAAAGGACCTTTATGATTTCTGCTCTTTGCTGCTCTCCAATCGAAAGGTCTTCAACTCTGGCTAATGGATCAATATGAAGTTTGTACTTTTGGGACAGTTCCCGTACCCGAGCTTCCACTTCGGGGATGGGGAAGGAGAGGTCGGATGCGGGGAGCCCGAGTGCAATGTTTTGTGCTATCGTAAATGGTTTTACCAGCGCCAATTCCTGGTGAACCATGCCGATGCCGTGTCTAATGGCATCTCTCGGAGACTTGAGTGTCACCGGTTTGCCTTTCACATACAGCTGGCCCTCTGATAGCAAATAGAATCCTGAGAGACAGTTGGCGATGACCGTCTTTCCAGCTCCATTTTCTCCCAGCAGTGTGTGGATTTCACCCGCCCGGATATCAATATCGATATGATCAAGTATGAGATGCTCCCATACGCCCGGAAAACCTTTACAAAGGTTTTTGCCCCTGAGGATTATGTCACCCTTGCCTTCCACCAGATCTCTTTTTCCTCCTTAAAAATAAAAAGTTTGGCCCTCTTTTTAAAATTTGAAACGTTCATTTTTAGGTTAATTATACCTGTATCTCATTCACGCTCATAGGGAATACCCATGGCTGCGGGAAAACGAACGCGCCCAATGACCCCCGCTACGACGAGCAACGTAACAACATAGGGCGCCATAGACACGAACTGCCAGGGGATGAACTGTTGAACCGCCGGCATTGTCGAGATCCATACTGCAAGGTTGTCAAAAAAGCCGAATATGAACCCGCCGAGCAAGGCCAACAGCGGATTTAATCCGCTGAACACAACAGTCGCCAAAGCGATAAAGCCTCTGCCGGCAGATATCTCCTTGGTTACCGATCCTAACCAGTCTATGCTAATATAGGCCCCTGCCAATCCCGCAAGAGATGCCCCCGCAGCGGTTGAGAACAAACGCAGAAGATGTATTTTGATTCCTGACACATCCGCAGCTTGAGGATTTTCGCCGACTGCCCTTATCTTCAGGCCCAACTTTGTTCTAAAAAGCAAAACATATGTGAGAACAGGTAGCATAATTGCCACCAGGATCATTGGACTAAAATTTCCGACAGGGGTGGAAATATTAAGCAGCCTGCTTTCTTCGGCTACAGCATGGTGTCCGGGTACGCCCAGGTGAATCAGCCAGAACGCCACCAATCCGGCGGCAAAAAGATTGATTCCCACGCCGGCGATGAGTTGGACCCCCCTGAAATAGGTGCATATCGCTCCAAAGACCAGGCCAATTGCAAACCCTGTTCCCATCCCCACAACCAGACCCGCAATAGGCCCGCCTGCCTCTGCTCCGAGAGCGCCAGTCATCGCACTCAAAAGAA
>JASFGM010000063.1:0-9064 GCA_050123755.1 Desulfobacterales bacterium | reverse complement strand
GCTGGCCCGTACCGAGTTCATTTCGATCGGAACCGGTGGAACCGGTGGCATCTACTACCCCTATGGCGGGGGCGTTGCTGAAATCTGGACCAAGTATGCCCCCGGTGTCAGAGCGGTGGCCGAGGTTACCGGAGCCAGTGTGGAAAACGTCAAACTGGCTCACAAAGGCGAAACCGTTATCGGGGAAGTCATGGGCGACGTGGCGGTGGCCGGCCTTAAAGGCCTGTCCAAATTTAAAAATAAAAAACACAACATCCTGTCTCTGGCCATTATGTATCCCAACCTGCTGCAGGTCGCTACGCTCAAAAAGTCCGGAATTACCAATATTGAACAGGTAAAGGGCAAAAATATCAGTTCCGGAAGCCCGGGCAGCGGCACTAACTTTATGGCCGAAACCGTGTTCAAGGCTCTGGGCATTCCGCTGGATTCTTACAAAGACAGCCGCCTGTCCTTTACCGAAAGCGCCAATGCGTTGAGAGACGGCACCATCGAAGTGGGGGTATGGTCCGTGGGACCCGGAACGAGTTCCATACTGGATCTGGCCACCACGCACGATATACACATAATTAATTTCACTCCCGAACAGCAAAAGAAAATCCTGGCCGCCAATAAAGAATATTCAGCCGTGGATCTGGCCGGCGGTGTCTACCGGGGTGTGGATAAGGCTGTTCCCACCATCGGGGTGTGGAATGTGATGATCTGCCAGGCGTCTCTGAAAACGGACCTGGTTTACAAACTGGCGAAAGCGCTTTATGAGCACCAGGACTATCTGCTCAAGATTCATCCATCGGCTTCATACACGACCCCTGAAAACGCGGTTCAGTACTCACCCATTCCGCTGCATCCGGGCACGATCAAATACCTGAAAGAAAAGGGCATAACAGTCCCTGCAAATCTGATTCCGTAAAAGGTGAAACATTGACCAGGCCGGGCGGATTTATATTCTTTTTTATTACCGGCTTGGTCTTTTTATTCCTTTTGGCTGCCGGGTTTATGCCGGGCGGATTGGAATTGCAGCTCACACTTGTAAAAAGTGGCAAGCCGCTTTTGGTTTTGCCCCTTAAAGCCGGCGAGCGCTTTACGTTGCACTACTATCACTCAGTCGAAAATGCGCCTATATGGGAAGAGCACAGTCTGGATGAAAATGGGCGTATTTATATTGAGGAGGAGCGCTATTTGAAATTCGGGGCCGGCATGGGCCGTATGCCTGGTGTGGGACGGATGGTACGGCGGGGACCATATGAAGTGATCGAAAACATGCATATGCCGACCGGAAATTTTATACTTCGAGTCGGAAGCCCTGGGGTGGACCATACAATTATATGGCGGGACATAAAGAAAAACCTTTCTGCTGTGGTTCCGCATGAAGCTGTGCGGTTTTCTGCAAAACCTGTGAGCATGCTGCACCGGCTCTGGCGTTGTATCATTCCCCATTCGGCGACTCCTGTGAAACCTTGAATCTCAGCAAGACCAAGCATGATTCAAAGGGTTTCCGGCAATTAGGAGGAGATATGTCTGAAAAAGATATGCCTGCGAACCGAACCGAAGAAGCAGCTGCAACTTCGACAAACAGCGCAATACCGGCGGATCGCAACCAGGCGCTTGTCCAAATGACAGCCCGGGTGGTTATGGTACTGGCTGTCAGCTTAAGCATATACCAGATATACACTGCCGGGATTGCCGCACTTACCGCAATGGTGCAACGTTCCATCCATCTGGGTGCCATCCTGTGTCTGATCTTTTTGCTCAGACCCGCTCATAAAAAGGCGCGTAAGGATAAGTTCACTTTTTGGCTCTTTTTTGACTGGGCGCTGGTTTGTGCAGCAGTTTATTGCACTTTTTACATCTGCTATAACCTCACCGCAATATTTGAGCGCCAGGGGGACTGGCTGACAAGTGATTTGGTGGTCAGCATTATCGGCACCGTTCTGGTGCTGGAGGCCTGCCGTCGGATGATCGGCCTGTTTATGACCGGCGTATGCGTGGCAGCTATTTTATATGCAATGTACGGGCCTTACATGCCCGAACTGATAATTCACAAGGGCTACAGCATAGAGCGCATTGCCACCACCTTATGGCTCACCACAGAAGGAATTTTTGGCCTGCCCATTGGAGTGGCCGCTACTTTTGTCTTTGTTTTTGTACTCTTCGGTGCCATTCTGGAGACGACCGGCGGAGGCGCATTCTTTATTAATCTGGCCTATTCACTCACCGGCCGCTTTTCAGGTGGTCCGGCCAAGACCGCCGTAGTCGCCTCGGGGTTTATGGGTTCCGTTTCAGGCTCAGCAGTGGGCAATGTGGTGGCCACCGGTTCCTTTACAATTCCGATGATGAAAAAAGTCGGGTACCGGCCCCATGTCGCAGGCGCTATCGAGGCTGCTGCATCAACCGGCGGTCAGATGATGCCTCCAATCATGGGAGCAGGCGCCTTCTTAATGGCCGAGTTCACAAATACAAGCTACCTTACCATCATAAAAGTGGCCCTGGTGCCGGCTATCATGTATTACTTCACCGTGCTTGTATTCGTACACTATGAAGCTCAGAAGTTTGGGTTGAAGGGACAACCCAAAGAGAGTTTACCGCGGATTATGAACGTCATCAAAGAGGGGCTGCACTTTATTATCCCCTTATTGATATTGATTTATGTGCTGGTAGCAAACTACTCGCCCATGATGGCCGGATTTGTCGCTGTGATGAGCACACTGGCCATAAGCTTGATTGCAAACACTGTCCGATGGGCGCTGAATACGAATCGCCTCCCCAGAAACCATTCAGCGCGCATGAGCCTGGGCAGATTCGGCCTTAATGAGTTTAAACTGATTATTCTGGCGCTTGAAAAAGGAGCGAAAAATGCCTTAATGGTTTCTTCGGCCTGCGCAGCAGCAGGTATAATCGTCGGTATGGTTACCCTCACCGGCATGGGGCTTAAGTTCTCTAGTTTGGTTTTAGATCTTAGCTATGGGATTAAGGTCCTTGCGATTCTTTTAATCGGCGCGGCATCGCTGGTGCTTGGTATGGGACTGCCGGTTACGGCCAGTTATATCGTTCTGGCCACACTGGCCGGTCCCGCCCTTTTAGATATGGGAGTACCCATAATGGTAGCGCATATGATTGTGTTCTGGTATTCACAGGATGCCAATGTAACTCCTCCGGTGAGCCTGGCAAGCTTTGCAGGCGCGGGAGTAGCAGGGGCCAACCCCATGAAAACCGCCTTCACTTCATGGAAGCTTGCCAAGGGGCTTTATATCATCCCCATTGTAATGGCTTACAGACCGCTTTTAGGTATGGGTAAAAATTATGAATTGTTTCACTGGGAGGTGGGGCTGACCATGATTATGACGACATTTGGGCTGTTAGCCTTTGCTTCCGCACTGGACCGCTACTTTCTGCGTCGTGCCACCTGGATAGAGACCGTTCTTTTTGGTTTGGCCGCTTTCGGGCTCTTTTGGCCGCAATACTGGGCCAACATAGCAGGTTTATTTGTCCTTTTGGGTGCTGCCTTAATACAAATATTCTACAGTCCTCAAAAAAGGACTGTGCTTGCTGATGAAGGCAATTAAGCTAATCCGCTTTTTGTCAATTTCGGACCCTGGCTGTCGGAGTTGATCGTTCACATTGTTATTCGTTATTGGAAGAAAAGGTGTTGAAGGGGTCATTCGATACGAATAACAAATAACCAATAACGATTACCCCCTCGGCATTTTGTTTATAATGCCGAGGTCATATCGCTTCTTCAATCGCCTTCCCCAATTCCATCGTCGTTGCCCGGCCCCCCATATCCGGCGTCCGCAGTTGAGAGGTCTGCAGCACTGTTTCTATGGCTTTCTCAACGGCGGCCGCGGCTTGCGTGTGACCCAGATGATCCAGCATCATCGCTCCCGACCATATCTGCGCAATCGGATTGGCAATGCCCTGGCCGGCAATATCGGGCGCCGAGCCGTGTACCGGTTCGAACATGGAGGGATACTCGCGGGTCGGATTGATATTGGCCGACGGTGCGATTCCGATGGTGCCCGCGACGGCAGGGCCCAAGTCAGAGAGGATATCACCGAAAAGGTTGCTGCCCACGACAACGTCGAACCAGTCGGGGTGCAGGACAAAATTGGCAGTCAGAATATCGATATGGTACTGATCGGCACGAATGTCCGGATATTCACGGCCGATCGCTGCAAAGCGCTCGTCCCAGAAAGGCATGGTGTGGATGATACCGTTAGACTTGGTCGCCGATGTAACATGTTTGGCCTCACGTGTTTTGGCAAGTTCAAATGCAAAACGCATGACCCGGTCGACACCGCTGCGCGTAAAAACCGATTCCTGCACAACGGTTTCGGCTTCAGTCCCGTGATAGAGGCGCCCACCGATTTCCGAATACTCGCCTTCGTTGTTTTCGCGCACAATTAAAAAATCGATGTCCTCAGGTCCCCTTTCTTTTAAGGGTGAGACCATACCTTCGAGCATGCGGACCGGACGCAGATTGATGCATTGTTGCATTTGGCGGCGAATGGGAATCAGAAGCCCCCATAAAGAAACATGATCAGAGACACCGGGAAATCCGACGGCACCAAGAAAAATTGCATCACAGCGGCGAAGCTGATCGATTCCGTCTTCAGGCATCATGCGGCCGGTGCGCGTATAGGTTTCACAGCTCCATGCGAGTTCATCCCATTTGAAACGGATATCAAAACGACCTGCCACTGCTTCAAGGACCCGGATGCCTTCCGGGACCACTTCTTTACCAATCCCATCGCCGGGAATCACGGCAATCGTGTAATTTTTTATTGCCATTCCTCCTCCTTAAATCGTGTTGTGTCACCTAAAAGTCTTACAAAGGCAGTAATAATTATGGTGTCAGGTGTCAGTGTTCAGGTGTCAGTAAAATACAGATGACAGATGACCAAAAGCAGACCATCTTTGTTTTCTGTCATCTGACTTCTGTCAATTGAAAATCTGACACCTGACACCCGACACCTGACACCTGTTTTTTGATTATTTGGGGGACGCTCTACTAGTTTGCGTCCGAAAACAAATTACATTTACCACGTTTCATTTTTTTGCGGATTTTCCCTCGGGCAGCAGTGAACAAAAGCAAAGGCATATCAGGGAGGCGATTAAAACAATCCAAAACACCACCGCGACGCCTTTGGCAATCGCTTCCTGCAAAATGGTTCTGGCGTTCTCAGACAATACGGCCTGCACCTCGGGCAGAAATAGGTTTTCAATATTTGCCTTTATGTCGGACAGAAGCGTTGGCGGGATCGCATCGGTTAAGCCGGAATTAACCAGCGTGTGTCCGGCCTGTGAGATTTTTGCAGTAACAAAGCTGCCGCAAATACCAACACCCACTGTCCCTCCCAATGTGCGTGCGAATTGATTTGAAGCCGTTGCGATACCGAGGTCAGAGATGTCCAGGCAATTTTGAACCACCACCAGAGTTGTCAGGGTAACAAAACCCATACCGATTCCGATGAATAGAAATATTAGAAAAATGGTTGCCATTGAAGTTTCGGTTGTAAAGAAAAGGCTTGCGCTGCACCCCCCGACCAGACAGAAGGATCCGATAAGTGCGGAGCGCTTTGGCCCCAAAATGTTGAGCATTTGCCCCATCACCAGCGAACCGACAGACCAGCCGAGGCTGAGCGACAGCATCCCCGCCCCTACCATCATGGGTGATTTGCCCAAAGCGCCTTGAATAAAAAGCGGTGCATATGCAAAAAGGGAAAAAATCGTAAAACTGCTCAAAAATACAGCACCATTTCCGATTCGAAATCCACTAATTTTAAAGAAGCGCAATGAAAGAATCGGTTCTTTCGCATGCTTTTCAACAAAATAGAATCCGCCCGCCGCAATCACTGTTAGGGCCATGAGGCTGACTATCGGAATTGAATGCCAGGCATAGGTGCGTCCCCCCACTAAAAACACCATTAGAAAAGACAGAATAAATACGGACAGCGTCGCCACGCCGGAAAAGTCCAGATAAACTTTTTCCTTTTTTGAACGCATTTCGATAAGGTAGCCCGCGATGCCCACCAACGAAAGCAAACCGAGCGGCACATTAATAAAAAAAATCCAGCGCCAGGAAAAATAAGTAACAATAAGTCCGCCGATCGTCGGCCCTAAAATACTGGCGATCCCCCAAATAGAGCTCGCCAGAGACAGCATTTTGCCACGGCTTTGGGGCGACGAAACATCGGATAGGACAATGTAAACCAGCGCAAAATTACCGCCGGCGCCGATCCCCTGAAATACTCGCCAAACAATCAAAAATATCATATTCGGCGACATGCCTGCCAGAACAGATGCAATCAGGAAAATTCCAATAGAAACCAGTAAAAGCGTCCTGGTTTTATACAAATCTGCCAACTTTCCGAAGATAGGCAGTGATACAGCATTTGCTAGGAAATAGATGGTGTACACCCAGCTGTAGAGGTGCATGCGACCGAGTTCTGTTACGATGGTGGGCATGGCCGTTGACACGATCAACGTATCCAAAGCCCCGAGGAAAAGTACCAGCAACGCCGCCGCGATGACGTAAATCCTGTCACGGACTCGAATGTCTCGGTCAGGTGAAGTTGAACGATTTTCAGTGTCGGTCTTTTTCGGGTAGGGGGGCCGGATTCGATTCTGCTTCAAATTTCACCTCAGCGGCTGAAATTTAATAAAGATACATAGCGCAACTTTTGGGGTAAGAAAACAAAAAGATGAAATCAGATGATATTGTGCCGTTAAAATAATTTTTCCAATTACTTGCGGTACTTCATTCATTCCCTTCACTTCGGGTTATCACCCGACGGCGTTCAGAAAATTTGACATACTGTTCACAAAATCAGACAATTTTATGACTCTCTGGGACAGTCACAACCTAAAATTTATTCCAACAGGCTGAAATTTCTACATAAAATAATTATATTTTATTCCTGGAATGTTTTTTGCTATAATAAAACGATCCCCCTAAATTTGGCTGATTGGGGGAGCGGTTTGAAGATCGCAAAATATTTTCTGCAGTTTTCACATTAAAAAAAACGATGAGGTCGTAAACGTTAACACCCTTAAGACGCTCATTTCAAAAC
Source organism: Desulfobacterales bacterium (assembly GCA_050123755.1). Classification (GTDB taxonomy): domain Bacteria; phylum Desulfobacterota; class Desulfobacteria; order Desulfobacterales; family JAHEIW01; genus JAHEIW01. The sequence goes on along the minus strand of JASFGM010000063.1, from coordinate 1,997 downwards.
AAAAATAATTTTGAAGGAGATAAGATGAAGAAAAAAAAATCATTGCTGCTAGTCGCTTTCAGTCTTTTGGTTGCCGCCAATTGCCTGGCATCCGAGCCCCTTGAAGTCTTAACACCGGCTCTCCAAGGCAAACTGGACTTTCAGGTTATTAATGAAAAAAGTCTGCTGGTCTCCGTTAAAGATGCCAAAAACAATCCGGTTCGAGGATTAAAGGCTGAAGATTTCGTCCTGCAGAGTGGCAACAAAAAAGCCAGGATATTGTCCGTTGAACCGCTTGAAAGCAGTGCATTTGTCCCGCTCAACATTGTTCTGGTGGTGGACAATTCCGCTTCCATGAAAAAGCGCCAGGCCATTAAACCGCTGTTGGCGGCTCTGGACGAATTTTTTAAAACGCTGCGCCCGATCGACAATCTTACCGCTGTGGTCTTTGATAAAAAAGGAACCATGCAGGTTAAAGACTATAATCTAAATATCAAAACCTATCGCTCAAAATTTATCCCGGAATTGAAAGCGTTTCTAAATGAAGCATTTGATGAAGGCCTGACCAGCCAAACCTTTCTTTATGAAGCCATGGAGGCCGGCATCACCATTATCCGCAAAATGCCCAAAGAAGACACCAAATTCCTGGTGGTTTTTTCAGATGGTGAGGATATAAACAGCGACTTTGAAGTCGATTTTGTCGAGTCTGAAGCCAAAGGGATAGAAAACTTCGAAGTCTTTGCCGTCGATTATATGCCCGGCAATAAAGTGGATACGTTTCTTAAATCTTTTGCCGAAGCGCATGGTGGACGGGTCTGGAAAGCAACATCCGCCACGGAGCTGCTGCCCATCTTCAAGTCCTTTTCGACCACCCTGCTTTACCGTTATATCGTCAATTACCAGTTTCTGGACCCACCCAAGGGAAGATTGAGTCTGCAGCCGGCCGCATTAAATTTTGACATGCTGACCCTGCTGGACGGCTCTCCTGTCCTGAACAAGGTGTTTTTTGAAGCGGGCCAAAGCGAAATTCCCGACAGCTATGTTCTGCTAAAGAGCCGGGCGCACACAGCCGCCTTTAACGAGAACGTGCTGACCAGCTCGCTGGATCGGTATAAAAATGTATTAAATATTGTGGGCCGGCATTTAACCGCGTTCCCGGAGGCCCATATTCGCATCGTGGGCAGCAACTCCGATAGCGGGGTTGAGAAGGGCAAGCTCGATCTTTCCAGAGCCCGAGCCGAGGCCGTTAAGGATTACCTGCACACGGTCTGGAAAATTGACGACGCGCGCATGAAGGTCGAAGCTCGTAATTTGCCGGCCAACGCGGCACCGGCAAATATGGTCGGGCACCGGCCGGAAAATCAGCGTGTGGAAATCATATATGATTCCAGCGACATGCAAACGATGGCCGCCAACCAGTTTATCGCCGAGAGCAGCAACTTAAATGAGATAAAAATTATGTCCCAGATAATCGCCGAATATGGAGTGACGAACTGGGAATTGAGTGTTCAGGCGGACAACCAGACCATCAAGACTTTAAAGGGCTCCGATGCAGTTGACCCGGTTCTGGCCTTATCGCTGGACGACCTTGGCCGGGATAAGCTGGTGGCCTGCACCAACCTCCAGGCGCTTATCAAGGTTACCGATACCAATAACGATACCTATGAAACCGCCACGAATCTTTGCCCGGTAACGGTGGCCAAAAAAGAATTGATCCATGAACTGGTCGGGCCGCCCAAGGGAACCGTGGCAATTCAGCCGGCCAGTCTCACCATTGAAGAGGTCACCACCATCGACAGCTCGCCGCTTTTAAATTATGTATTTTTTAAAACCGGTCAAAGTGACATTCCTTCCCGCTATGCGACATTTTCCAGCCAGGCCGATACCAAGACATTTAACGAAAGCCAATTAAAAGGCACCATGGAAAAGTATACGCATGTATTAAACATTATCGGAGGCCGCCTGCGTGCAAATCCGGAAGCCCGTATTAAAATTGTCGGTTGCAACTCCAACCGCGG
>JASFGM010000062.1:0-9091 GCA_050123755.1 Desulfobacterales bacterium | reverse complement strand
ATGTTAAAAAACGACTGCAGATCGGGATCTATTTTGCGTAACACTTTCTCGGAGATCGTTTTAATACGGCTTTTTCGAAACGTTTTTATAATTTTTAGTTTCTCCTGCTCAAGATGGTGCTGCGCCGGCTGGAGACAGCGTTTGGAATAAGCTGCGCAAAGCGGTTCGAATCCGGCGGAGGTTTCGGGCATCACAATATCGATATGGGGCTCGATTTTTCCGATAACGGTTTCAACCAGTTCCTTTTTCAAAAAAGGGGTGTCGCAAGCCGATATAAACGCAAACGGATTTGTCATATAAAACAGGCCGGCATGAATTCCGGTCAGAGAGCTTCGAATCGGGAAAAGATCCGATACAATCAATAAGTCCCAGTCCAAAAATTTTTGGGGGCTGTTGGTTACCAGAATGATTTCTTCAAACAGATCGCTGTAAATATCATATATGCGATCCAGAATTCGAACCCCGCCCACTTGCAGGAGGGCTTTCTCCGTGCCGTCATAACGGGTGGACAATCCGCCGGACAATATCACGCCGGTGCAGGGAAGTTTCATTTTTAGTGGCATTATTTAAATAAAAATTTGCGGTAATAATCTGCGCCTTATTTTCTTAATCAGAAGCTGTCTCAAAGATGTAGCTAACGTTCAAGGGCAAGGCGTCGATTCGGTTTAGAAGCGGAGCGTACACGCTAGTACGTGAGCATTTTAAACCGAATCGCAACGCAGCCATTGGGCGCTAGATGCATTTTTGAGATAGCTTCTAACAACATTTCAGCTTAAGAAAAAAGAAAGGCAAAATCAAGGTAAAATCAGGAGGTTTGCAAAGCGGCGTTCGAGTTTAATAATATATCTCTTGATCAAAAAATAAGTTATGTTGTATTTTAAAATTTCTTTAAATACAAAGGGTGGAGAAATAAAAAGCTTGGGCCTCGTCATTTTTAATGCCCAATATTCCAATATTCCATTATTCCAGCATTCCAATGCGTGTTGACCATGGGCGTACACGAACATAAAAAAGAAGCACCCAAATCAGTTACCATGGGCATCATTTCGGTTTCCACTACCCGGGCGTTGACCGATGATACCAGCGGTCAATGGATCCGTGAGCAGGCTGAAAAAAAAGGGCATAAGATTGCTTTTCACAGGGTGATCCCTGATGACGCCGATAAAATTGCCGCCACTCTGAACCAGGAGATCAAAGCATCAAATCCCCAGGTGATTTTGATGAGCGGCGGAACCGGAATTACGAAAAAAGATGTGACCATTGAAGCGGTCAGCCCCCTTTTTACGAAAGAGCTGAGTGCTTTTGGTCCGCTATTTGCCAAGCTCAGCATGGCGGAAATCGATTCCGCTGCCATTATGTCCCGAGCCACCGCCGGTGTTATCGCCAACACCGTTGTGTTTTGCATGCCGGGCAGCCTCAATGCCTGCAAACTGGCCTGCACGCGCTTGATTTTCCCGGAGCTGGGCCATTTAGTGAAGCATGTTAAAGATTAAACAATTGAATGATTAAATGATTAAAAGATTAGAACATGACTTCAAACACGTTTATTTTTACCCATTTCTTTTTTTCCAGTACGGGTCCCGCAGGCCTTTTTTATAGATCTTGCCCGATCCGGTTTTGGGCAGCTCGTCCAGAAAAACAATGGCCTTGGGTGCCTTGTAGGATGCCTGGTATTCTTTGCAAAAAGAGATGATTTCTTCTTCAGTGGCCGTCTCACCTTCTTTGAGCACTACCGCGGCATTTACCGCTTCACCCCAGCGTTCATCCGGGACCCCGAAAACCGCAGCTTCTAAAATTTTCGTGTGCATGTAAAGAACGTTTTCAACTTCGGTGGAGTATACATTTTCGCCCCCGGTAACGATCATATCCTTTTTACGATCGACAATGTTGACGTAACCCTCCGAATCAAGCGTTGCCAGATCCCCGGTTTGCAGCCAGCCATCTGAGAATGCATTTGCGGTTTCTTCTTCAAGATTCCAGTATCCGGGCGTAACGATATCTCCCTGCACCCAGATTTCACCAACCTGTTGTCCATCGGCAGCAATCGGGGCACCGTTGTCGTCCACAACTTTTAAATCCACACCGATAAACGGTCGGCCGGTTTTGGATTTGTATTTTAACTGATCGTCCGGAGCAAGGCGCTGCAGGTGCTCTTTTAAGATGCTAAATGTTAAATACGGGCTGGTTTCAGTCATGCCGTAGGTCTGGATGTAATCACAACCGAAGGCCTCCATTATAAGGCGGACCACTTCCGGCGCGATAGGGGCGCCGCCGCTAAGGATTACCCGCAAGCTCGAAAAATCATAGTCTTTTACGCGGGGGTGTTTAATCATCAGATTGAGCATGGTGGGTATCAAATTGCTCAGGGTTATCTTTTCCTTTTCAATGGCCGCCATGACCGCTTCAGCCTCGAATTGGCCGACCATGACGTGACGCCCGCCCACCCAGGTTATGGCAAAAGTGGCCCAGGCATCGGCTAGATGAAACATGGGCGCAATGTGACCCCAGATATCGGTATCCACCAGCTTGAGCTCGGCAATGGTCCCCAATGCGTGGCAACAGACGTTTTTATGGGTAAGCATCACCCCTTTGGGCCGCCCGGTGGTGCCGCTGGTATAATACAGATGAGCGACCTGATTTTCGTCAACGCTTACAGACTCGAAAGCCCCGGTGTGGGCGCCGATGGCATTCTCATAATTATGGGACACAATTGCAGCGGATTTTTCAGGCCCTGCACCAATCCAGAGAATCCCCTCAAGGGGCGTGTCTTCCTTTAAGACCCCTTTTACCACCGGCGCAAACTGTTTTCCGGCGATTAACCACCGGCTACCGGCGTCATTTAAAATGAAAGCAATTTCTTTGGCCGCAAGGCGATAATTTAGGGGGTTGAGAATGGCTCCCAGACCGGCGGCAGCATAGTAGGCTTCCAGAAATGCATGTGAATTGACTTCCAGAATCGAGACGCGGTCCCGGGCTTGAATTCCCTGGTTTTGCAGGAACCGGGCCAGGCCTGCCACGCGCTCACCGATCTGTTGGTAAGTGAAGGAACGCTTGCCGTCGATTACGGCTAGCTTTTCGGGAAATAAATCCAACGCCTTTTGAAGCGTCATCCAGATATTCATGCTGTTTGGCTCCTTTAGGCCACCAAGACACAAAGGCGCAAAGATGAATATTAGCCCAAAAGATACGCGTTTCGCTTCGTGTCTTGGTGGCGCTGTGGCTATTTTTTCTCCGCCTGAGGCGGATTCGGGTTCGGAATTGTTAAATTGATAATATTAATATCGCTAAAAAGGCAAGTCGAAAAACACGGTCTTGTGCTTTAATGTGCGACAAGATAACATTTCCAAAATCATTGAGATTTTTGGTAAGATATGGTTGAACTGACGGTAAAGGCATCACTTACGAACAGACAGCCGAATTAAATCTTAATTTTTTTTGACAGGTAATTTTTATGGCTTTAGAAATCGAAAGCTTTGCGGAAGATTTTGATCCGCGGTTTAAAATTTTCCACGAATTGATGGCCCGCAAGATAAGGGATATCCTACTGGTTTCGACGCCTTACGATGCATGGATTTTGGAGGAAGATTGCCGGCTTTCAGAACGCATCATTAATGAGTACCGGGGACTGAATCTGAGCAACCCACCCCGTTTTACCTGGGTATCTACGGCCCAGGAGGCTCTTGCTGCGCTTGATAAAAAGAAATTTGACATGGTTATTTCCATGCGTCAGCTGGCCGACATGGATGTTTTTGCACTGGGCCAGGAAATCAAAAAAAAAGCACCGGAGCTGCCTGTTGTTCTGCTGGCTCACGATTCATTGCCACCGTCGACCCAGGAATGCCTTCTGGACTCCTCACGACCTTCAGGTATCGACCAATCCTTTGTTTGGTCCGGCAACACCGATATCCTGGTGGCCCTGGTCAAAAGCGCCGAAGACCGATTGAACGTTGCGCACGATACAGAATTTGCCGGCATACGTGTTATTCTTTTTGTGGAAGACTCTCCGATCTACATATCGTCCCTGTTGCCTGTACTTTACCGGGAGCTGGTGAGCCAGACTCAGGCCATAATGGAGTATCAGCACAACGAGGAACATAAACTGCTGACGATGCGCGCGCGGCCCAAAATCCTGGTTGCCGAAAGCTTCGAAGAAGCCAATCAACTCTTTGAAAAACATGAACGCTATGTTTTGGGGGTGATTTCCGATGTTCGCATCCCGCGAAACTGCACCCTGGATGAAAATGCCGGAGTGGCCTTTCTCTCAAAGATTAAGAAGGAACGATTCGATATTCCGCTTTTGCTGACCAGCTCCGAACCTTCCAATGCGGAAAAAGCCAGCAAAATTTCGGTCGCTTTTGTTGATAAGAATTCGCCCAGCTTGCATGCTGAGGTCCGCTCGTTTTTCGTGGATCAGCTGGGATTTGGAGATTTTGTCTTCCGCAAACCCGACGGCCGCGAAATCGCCCGCGCACCCAACCTGCGTAAACTCGAAGAAATGCTGCACAGTCTTCCTGAAGATTCCTTTGTTCACCATTGTAGCCGCAATGATTTTTCGAGATGGCTTTTTGCGCGTACCGAAATCGTACTGGCATCCAAAATGCGCCCCTTACGATATGATGACTTCGCCAGTATTGAAAGCCACCGGCAGTATCTGATTTCCATGATCCAAACATGGCGCAAGCGGCGGCAAAAGGGCGTGGTGGTGGACTTTGATCCTGGGGACCCTGATCCGGATACGGAATTTTTTAAAATCGGCAAAGGTTCTCTGGGCGGAAAGGCCCGCGGGCTGGCTTTTGTCGGCAATTTGCTTCAGCGGCTTCCCGCCATCCACAAAAAATTTAAAGATGTGAATATTTTTATTCCCCAGACCCTAGTGGTGACCACCGAGGGTTTTGATGCCTTTATCGAAGAAAATGATCTCAAAGAGCTGGCAAAATCAGATGCGCCCGATGAGGAAATTGCCGAAGTGTTTCGCAACGCCGGCTTTCCCCAGTGGATTGTCGAAGATCTCAAGATCTATCTGGACAGAATCAAATATCCGCTGGCGATCCGTTCTTCCAGTCTGCTGGAGGATGCCCAATTTCGCGCCTATGCCGGCCTTTATCGAACCTATATGCTTCCCAATGATCATCCGGATCTTGAGCTACGGCTAGAACAATTGATCAGCGCTATAAAACTGGTGTACGCTTCAACTTACTTCCGGAACCCCAAGGCATTTTCAAAACGGGTGGGTCACCGCACCGAAGAAGAGCGGATGGCCGTAATTGTCCAGCAATTGGTGGGAGAAAGATACGGGGACTATTTTTATCCGGCCATATCCGGTGTTGCCCAGTCACATAATTACTATCCTTTTGCAAAAATGAAAGCCGAAGAAGGCATCGCCACCATCGCTTTAGGTCTGGGCAAGACGGTTATGGAAGGTGAAAAGGCCTTGCGTTTTTCTCCTAAATACCCTCAGCTGCTTCCCCAGCGTTCCAGCGTGGAAGATATCCTGGAAAATTCACAGCAGCTTTTCTATGCATTGAAAATGGGAGGGGATCATCCGGAACTTGGTATCCTTGAGGATGCCAACCTTGAAAAAAGGGATATCGGTGATGCAGATGAAGAGGCGCCGGTACAGCTATTGGCAAGCACTTACATTCCAGATGAGCATCGCATCAGAGATTCCTCTCACATGCCCGGATACCGCGTTCTCACCTTCGCCCAGGTTCTTAAATACGGGCGCTTTCCGCTGGCCGAAGTGCTTTCCGAAGTCTTGGCTCTGGGCCAGGAAGGCATGGGCTGTCCGGTGGAACTGGAGTTTTCGGTAAACATTCCTCAGGCAACGGGGATCAAGCCGGAATTCGCCTTCCTGCAGCTCAGGCCCATGACCGCCCGTGCGGATTTGCTTCAGGTTGAAATCAGCGATGACGAAATTTCCCGGGCGTTTTGCGCCTCTGCCCATGCACTGGGCAATACGGAGACGAATGATATTGCCGACATCATCTATGTGAAACCGGACGATTTTGACTCCGGGCAGACGCAGCAAATCGCCCGGGAAATTGGTGAGCTGAATTCCGGGCTAATGAAAGCATCCCGGAAATATCTACTGATCGGCCCGGGAAGATGGGGTTCCGCTGACCGCTGGTTGGGAATTCCCGTAAGCTGGGCCGAGATTTGCGGGGTGGGTGCGATGGTTGAAATCGCTTCATCTCAGTTGCGGGCTGATCCATCCCAGGGTTCGCATTTCTTTCATAATATAACGACGCTGGGGATCACTTATGCAACCGTGTCCGAGGATGATTCGGACTTTATCGATTGGGATTGGTTGAAGGCCCAGCCTGTGGTCAACGAAACTGCGTACGTAGCTCACGTTAGACCGGGCAGTCCGTTTATTTTGAAAGCAGATGGGAGAAATTCCAGATGCGTTATGTACTTAAAAGGTTAGCCCGTTGAGTCCGTTATCTCCTTCCCTGTAAAACACTCAGAAATAAGTCTGCTTGCAAAGAAATTGGGATTAAAATCGACTAAAATAAAAACAGGTTTTGTGACCGCCCTGGTAGCGAATGCAGCTGGAGAAATTTTTGAGCTCGATGGGTATGCCGCCCTGGGTATGGAAGGGCATACGTATACACCGCTGAGGACAGGTAATACCCGCAACATGCCTTATGGAAGTGAACTGATGTACCTGCCGGATCGGAAACCCATTTTATTCAATATGCGTAACAGTAAAATTGAGACCTTAAGTCAGAATCCTTATGTTCCCGGCGAACCTCTTTTTCCCGTTACGGCTTTTAATTCTCCGGGTTACGTCATTTCATATCTGGGTGCCTATGTTGAAAATAAAAAAGCGCAATCGCTGCCGCTTTTTTCATATGGAGCGGTGGGGTGGCATCGGGGAAAATTTCGATCAGCCGTTATGCGGGTGGATCGGGAAAAGCGTCAGGACCTGCGGCTGATGAAGCCGGCTGATGTTGCTGTCGGTATTGAAAAAATGCGCCAACAGATGCCGGATAATCGCCTCAGAGCGCATCTTGAAAAATGTGCTTTGCAGTATGGGTGTCCGGCAGGGAAAAATTTTTTTTTAAACCGTTACGAAGCGCCGTTACCGACAGCCAAACAATGCAACGCCCGCTGCCTGGGGTGCCTGTCTTTACAGCAGCGCAGCGATATTCCCCACAGCCAGGACCGCATCGGGTTTACGCCGTCAGCCGAAGAGATTGCGGAAGTGGCGCTGGCGCACATTGAACGGGTCGCAAAAAGTGTGGTGAGCTTCGGGCAGGGCTGCGAAGGAGAACCCCTGCTGGCTGTCGATGTCATCGAACCGGCCATTCGCCTGATTCGCTTTAATACCAAGCGAGGCACCATAAATATAAATACGAACGGCAGTCTGCCTGAAGCCCTAAAGCGCCTGATCGATGCCGGTCTGGACAGCATTCGCATCAGCATAAACAGTGTCCGCGAAGATTGTTATCATGCCTATTTTCGGCCGAAAGGCTATCGGTTTGCGGATGTCTTAAAGAGTATTGATTTAGCTCTAGAAAGCGATATTTTTGTTGCGGTTAATTATTTAAATTGTCCCGGATTTAGCGACACCCCGCAGGAGCTAAAAGCATTGCATCGATTTTTGAAGCAACATCGCATTCATATGATTCAATGGCGCAATTTAAATTTTGACCCGCTTCGATATTTTAAAATAATGGAGGGTGTGGCCCAAAATGGCAAGCCCATCGGAATGCAAAGACTGCTGAAAGATATTCGGAAGGAATTTCCGAATCTCAAATACGGCTACTTCAACCCGCCCAAGGAGAAGTTTTAAAATTCACCGCAGAGGCGCAGAGTACGCAGAGAATATTTTTTCTTGGTCTGATTTTCTGAGAGGGAAAATCAGACCAAACAATCTGCCTCTGGCAGAAATATTTGAACCGCAATAGCGAGCGCGTTCCCCGCAGCTTGCTGCAGGGTAATCTTCAAATTTTAGACATTTCATTCGTAATTTGTGGTGGTACTCACTTAATTTAAACTTCAGGTTAAAGCCTGCTTGGCTATAGACAGCTGAGGTGTTTTTGTTTTCCGTCCTCTCAACGGAAAACAAAACAAAAGAAAAGTTGACTCTGCGATCTCTGCGCCTCTGCGGTGAGTAATTAGTCAAAATGAAATGGATCGAAGCAAAAGTTGTTTTTGATGCCGAAGATAAACACCTTGCCGGCGAATTAATTTCCAACCTGTTTTTCGAATTCGATCTGCAGGGTGTTGCCGAAGAAGATCCAACAGTTGAACCCGCTGAAGGCTGGGCGGAGGATTCGACTGGCCGTTCGAACCGACATGCGGTTGTCGGTTATTTCCCAAAGGACAGCAAAGTCAAAAATCGCTGCAAGGTTCTGGAAAAGAGATTGGCCTTGTTAAAAGAGAATTCTGCTATTCTTTACCGGGTCAGCTATAAAGAATTGGCCGAAGAGGACTGGGCCGAGGCTTGGAAGGCATTTTTCACGCCTCAAAAAATCGGGCGAAAAATTGTTGTCAAACCCACCTGGTGCGAGTACGGGGCCGATCCGGATGATATCGTACTGGAGCTGGATCCCGGTATGGCCTTTGGTACCGGGACGCATCCGACAACCACGCTTTGTATCAATCTGATTGAAGCCTATCTGAATAGAGGGGATTCGGTTTTAGATATCGGCACGGGCTCCGGCATACTGATGATTACAGCTGCCAAACTGGGTGCGGGATTGATTTGCGGCGTGGATAAGGATGCGGTGGCCGTAGACGTTGCTGCCGCCAATCTCAAGCTGAATGGACTTGATCCACAATCCTATTCTTTGAGCACCGGAAATCTTCTAGATGGAATTAAAGGTAAATATGATTTTGTGGTGGCCAATATCTTCACCCATGTAATTTTGGAGCTGCTGGATGATCTCCCTGCGGTGCTGGCTCAAAGCGCTATCTTTGTCTGCTCGGGGATGTTCGAGAAAAATAAAAATCTGGTGGTTGCCAAAATGAAAAATCTGGGATTTGAAATACTGGAGATACGCGAGCAGGAAGAGTGGGCTGCTATTGCGGGGCGAATGAAGGCATAGTGCATTGAGCAGAGCGTATTGCTAAAAAATTCGAA